>CAMCNQ010000032.1 GCA_945875955.1 Limnohabitans sp. Rim8
TTTGAGCAAGTCGCCGATGGCCCGCAAGGGCTCTTCCAAGTCCATGCCGTTGTAGTCGCGGTGCAGGTAATAAATGTCCAAATGGTCGGTGCCCAAACGGCGCAGGCTGTTTTCACAAGCGCGCATCACCCAACTGCGCGAATAAGCCGTTTCATTGGGCAAAGACGACATGGGGTTGCCCAATTTGCTGGCCAACACCCAACGGTGGCGCTGGCCTGCCAGCAACTGGCCCAGCATCTCTTCAGACTTGCCCAAGCTGTAGACATCGGCGGTGTCTAGAAAATTGCAACCCACCTCCTGCGCGTGGGCCAAAATGCTTTGCGCCTCGGCAAGCGGGGTTTGGTCAGCGAACATCATGGTGCCCAAACAAAGGCGAGAAACTTGCAGCGGGCTTTTGCCCAGTTTGGCGTATTTCATAAACGTCTCTTGCATCGAAGTGGTGACGCCCTCAGCTTAACGCAGCCCCAAAAGCCAGTCTGTCACTTGTGCACCCGGCGCAAATGCCCGGGCTATTCAGCGCGGGGGCTGGGTCCAAAACCAGAAACCTTTGCAAAGGGCTTTACTGGGATGGGCTTTTGAACATCAAAGCATGGCCATGGACATCAAGTCCTGGCTGAGCATGGCCTTGGGGCGTGCCGTGATGATGTGGGTCTGCACCCGCAATCGGGCCAGCAAGGGATCGCGCGCCCTCAGGGACTCGATGATTTCCCAGTGCTGGTCATTCGATCTGCGGATGCGGACTTCTCCGGGCCAAGCATGTTGTTTCATGGTCACCAAAGGAAGTTCAATCAAGGACCGGGCCAAACCCTGCAGCCGTTGCGAGCCACTGGCCTGAAGAATCAGACCATGGAATCGGGTGTTGCTGGCCTGAAAACGGGCATAGCGTTCAGCATCCGAGGCCACTGGTTGATTCAGTTGGCGGTCAATCTCAGTGGCAACCTCGGCCAGGGCGTCCCAGTGGTGCGCTTGCCCATTGACCACCGCCAACACGGTGGCATGGCCCTCCAAAACAGCACGAAGTTGGAAAATTTCATTCAATTCAGTGCTGTTGAATTGCGCCACAAAGGTGCCGCGGTTGGCCTCTGTGCGCACAAGCCCTTCAGCGCTCAGACGTCGCAAAGCATCACGAATCGATGTGCGCGATACACCAATGCGTTGCGCCAGTTCCTCTTCGAGCAAGCGTTCTCCAGGCAGAAAACCCCCATTCATGATCAGCTCACGGATGTTGTTGTAGGCAAGACTGCTGGCACGCGTCATGGCCGTGGTTCAAAAAGTTTCATGGAATTTGTATACATTGATGACTCGCCAACAAGTTGAAGCCCGTTTTATCCGTGAGCTTCATGGTTTTACCCGCCATCTGCTCGTTATTTTATAAGGGGTTTCCCTTGTATTTTTCGATTTTCTCTATCGGTGGCTCGATTGATTGTGTACATTGAACGCAAAGCTGTTGTCTTCAAGGAAATCAATGAGTGCCCATGTTTTGATTGCTGGTGCGGGTCCTGTGGGTTTGGTCAGTGCTTTGGTTTTGGGCCAGGCGGGTGTTTCTGTGACTGTGGTGGAAGCGGGTGATGACCTCAACAGGGATCTGCGAGCCTCCACATTTCACCCACCCACATTGGACATGCTGGCCCGGTTTGGGTTGACAAGCAAACTGGTTGAACAAGGCCTTGTGGCCCGCTACACACAGCAACGTGATCGCCAAGACGGTGTGATTGCCGAATTTGATCTGGACCTGCTCAAGGGGCACACCGATCACCCGTTTCGCCTGCAGTGTGAGCAATGGAAATTGGCGGACCTGCTCAAGCTGGAGTTGGACCGCCTGCCCCACGTCAAACTGCTTTTTTCAACCCGACTGGCGTCGGTGACACAAAACGCCGACAAGGTGACCGCCACGGTTTTGACCGATGGCCAAAGCCAGCCCATAGAGGCCGATTACATGATTGGCGCTGACGGCGCCTGGAGCGCGACCCGCCGGGCGCTGGGGATTGATTTTGAAGGCCTGACTTACCCAGAGCGCTTTTTGGTCATCTCCACTGACTTTGAATACGCCGACCACATGACCCGGCTTTCCTATGTCAATTACTGCTCCGACCCGCATGAGTGGTGTGTTTTGTTGCGCGTTCCCAGCCTTTGGCGGGTGCTTTTCCCCACCAAAGCCAGCGAATCCGACGAGGAGGTCATGACCGATCAGGCCGTCCAAGACAGGTTGCAAAAACTGCTGCCCCAGCCACAGCCTTACAACACCGTGCACCGCACGCTTTACAAAGTTCACCAGCGCGTGGCCAAGTCGTTTTTACAGGGGCGCATTTTTTTGGCGGGTGACGCCGCCCACATCAACAACCCACTGGGGGGAATGGGCATGAATGGGGGTGTTCACGATGCCATGAACCTGACCCAAAAACTGCTGCAGGTCATTCAGCACGGCGCATCTTTGGACATGATGGGCCACTACGAGCGCCAGCGCCGCACCATTGCCATCGATTACATCAATGCCAGCACCGCACGCAACAAACGGGAAATTGAAGAGCGTGACCCGGTGGTGCGCAAACAAGTGCAAGCCGAGTTAAGAGCCACTTGCGAGGACCCCGTCAAAGCCCTGGACTATTTGCGCAAGTCCTCCATGATCGAAGCGCTTGAACGCGCGCAGGCCATCGCATGATGCACAACGGTCAGTCCCAAGTCAGCCCTGCATCAAAGCGCAGCCAATTGGCAGCGCGCTTGCGGCAAGGTGAACTTGTGCTTGCCCCGGGCGTGTTCGAAATGATTTCCGCCAAGCTGGCCGATCGCATGGGGTTTGATGCCCTGTACATGACCGGCTACGGCACTGTCGCGTCTTACCTGGGTTTGCCTGACGCGGGCCTGGCCAGCTACAGCGACATGGTCAACCGCGTGCAGCAGTTTGCGTCCATCACCACCACGCCATTGATTTGTGACGGCGACACGGGTTATGGCGGGCTGCTCAATGTGATGCACACCGTGCGGGGGTATGAACGCGCCGGGGCTTGCGCTGTCCAATTGGAAGACCAGGAGTTCCCCAAAAAATGCGGCCACATGCTGGGACGCCGGGTTGTTCCTGCGCAGCAAATGGTCGAAAAAATCCGGGTGGCGGTCGAGGCGCGCAGCGATCCCGATTTTCTCATCATCGCCCGAACCGATGCCCGCACCACGCTGGGTTTGGACGAGGCTTTGCGCCGCGCTGAAATGTACGCCAAAGCGGGGGCAGATTTGCTGTTTGTAGAGAGCCCAGAGTCGATCGAGGAAATGGAAATCATCTGCCGAACTTTCGATTTACCCATGGTGGCCAACATGGTTGAAGGCGGTCGCACGCCTGTGCTGAGTCGGGCGCAATTGAAGGAGTTGGGGTTTGGCCTGGCCATCTTTCCTGCGACCGCTTTTTTGGCCGCGGGCGCGGCTTTTGGTTCGGTTTACCAACACCTCAAGCAAACCGGTTCTTCCAAAAATGGCGCGCAGCCCTTGTACGAATTCGGCGAATTTTCCAATCTGATGGGTTTTGATTGGGTGCAGGCTTTCGACCAGAACCATGAAAGCCAGGTACAACATGAGGCGAGCAATTGAGTCGCCCATGGACAAGCATGCCTTAGACCAACACCAAGGCTTGTGCCCTACCTGCGGCATGGTGCGCATGCGCCTTGGTTTTATTCTCGGGATGCTTTTGATGGTCAACAAACAAAACGCCGACGTGATGACGCGCGATGGGTTCATCACACAACACCAGGCCATCATGGCTTGCATCTGAATCATGGACCACCTTGGATATCGCAAAAAATTAGGCACTTTGGGCCCATCGACCAACACCATTGTCCAACCCGACTTTGATGATCTGCGGCCCGTTGGGGTGACCAACCATTACAGCCGCATCGTCATTCCAAACGATCCGGTGAACGACGATGCGGGCTTTCTGAAATTGGTCAACAGCATCAATGGCGCCACGCTGGATGCGGTTGACGTGCTTCAATCCTGTGAGATGGACTACTTGGTCATGGGCATGTCGGCGGCGACCTTCTGGAACGGGCGCAAGGGCGCCAGCGATTACCACCAGATGATGCAAGACAGGTCAAAGGTGGGCGTGTCTTGTGGCTCCTTTGCCACTGAGGCGGCACTGAATGTGTACAAAGCCAAGCGCATCGCCTTCTTGTCACCTTACTTCGAAGTGGCCAACGCCCAGGTCAGGCGGTTTTACGAGGACTGTGGTTTTACCGTGGTGCGCGACCTGTGTTTGCGTCGCCCCAGTCCGGTTCAGATCGCCCACTCCACAGACGCCATGTGCCGTCAGGCCATCTTGGAGCTTGACGGTGACGATGTGGATGCGATTGTTCAAGTGGGCACCAATTTGTCCATGATTCGAATGGCTGCAGCCGCAGAACTTTTTCTGGGAAAACCGGTCATCGCCATCAATACCGCCACTTATTGGCATGCATTAAGGGCCCTGGGCTTGCAGGACAAGAAAGCCGGATTTGGCACTTTGATGGAATTCCACTGACAGGCGAATGCACCGCTTTTGTCAATCCCTTTTTCTTCGATTTTGTTCTTTGATTTTGTTCGTTCATTAGAAAATGAGGTCACTTATGCGCCGTCGTGAAATTCTTGTCTCCACCGCTGGTCTTGGGCTGGCGTGTTCGGGTTTGTCTGCCCTGGCACAAAGCCCGGTTTACCCATCCAAAACGGTGCGCATCGTTGTCCCCGCCTTGGTAGGCAGTGCAGATGTTTTTGCCCGCGCAATGGCTCAGCGACTGACCCCGGTGTTGGGCCAGACCGTCATGGTTGAGCAAAAGCCCGGGGCGGGCACCAACATTGGCAATGACTTTGTCGCCAAAGCAGCGCCGGATGGCCACACACTGCTGATCAATGGTTTGCCCCTGGTCACCAACCAGGCGCTTTACGCCTCATTGCCCTACAACACCATGCGCGACTTGGTGCCCGTGATAGAGGTGGCAGAAGTCGCGAACGTGGTCACGGTTCATCCCGGATTGGGCATCAACTCTTTGAGCGACTTGGTACAACAGGCCAAGAGTGACCCGAATAAATTCAACCACGGCACACCGGGTGCGGGCAGCTCCGGCCACTTGGCGGCAGAGTTGCTGACCGTCAAGACCGGCGCCAAATTCACACACGTGCCTTACCAAGGCAATGCCCAAGCCACGAATGACCACTTGGGCGGCATTTTGCAGGTGGGTTTTGTGAATTTGCCGGTCGCCCTGCAGTTCGTCAAGGCTGGGCGTTTGAAAGCATTGGCGGTCACCAGCGCGCGCCGTTCCGCCTTGTTGCCCGATGTGCCCACCGTGAACGAGGTTCTTGGCTTGAGCGACTACGAGTTGGTCGGTTGGTTCGGTATTTTGGCACCGGCCAAAACCCCCCAGGAAATCATCCTTCGATTGAACACAGAGATCAACAAATTGATGCGTGACCCGAGTTTTGTGGAAGTGATTCGGGCCGCTGGTGGCGATCCCCTGGGTGGCACCGCCGCGCAATTTGAAACGCGCATGCGCCGCGATGAAGCAAGGTTGAGCGAAGTGATCCGGATTTCGGGAGCCAAAGCGAATTGAGCACAACGGCGCACATTGTGCGCCGTTCATCAAGAGGCCCTTGGCCTTGGCTGGTGATCAAAGCCAAAGGGCCTTGCTGGTTCACCATAGCTGCTTATCGTTGCCCATCGCTGCCCGTTACGGCAACATGGCGATCACTGCACCGCTCTGGGCGCCAGACCACTGGCCTGCACCACCTCTTCGCTCGACAGGCCCAGCGCGCCCAGCACTGCATGGGTGTGTTCACCCAGCTCGGGGATTTCAGGATCGACCTGCCCCGGCTCCAGCTTGAACTGGATGGGAATGCCCAGCTCGGTCACCTTTCCACCCCCAAAACCGGACTGCTCGACCTCGATGCGCATGTTGCGGGCGAGCACCTGGTCCCGCTGCAAGGCATCGTGCAGGCCGCGCACCGGTGCCCAGCAGACGTCGATGGGGGTCAGAAACACCTCCCAGTGCGCCAGCGGCTGCAATAAAAAGGTCTGGCGCAGAAAGTCGCGCACAGGCAGTTGCCCAGGGCCGGGCGGCAGGCGGCACAAGGCGATCAGGTCGGTGCGGTCAAGCGCGGTCAGCAAATTGGTGGCGAACTTGATTTCGCTGCCGCCCAAGGTCAGGAACTGGCCGTCGGCGCATTCGTAGATGTTGTAAAAGGCGTTGCCGCCAAACCCCCGCTCGTTGGCCAGCACCAGGTCGCGGTCTTCTGCAAACACCGGCCCCACCACGTTGACCAGCCAGCTCTGCAGGCAGTCTTGCATGGAGATGTCCAGATAATCCCCCTTGCCCGTGCTGGCCCGGCGCAGCAGCGCCATCAGCACCCCATTCATCGCCATCAGCGATCCGGCCATGTCGGCCGCTGGGATGCCGGGCAAGGCCGGACGCCCGTCGCTGCCACGGTTCAAACTGACCAGACCACTTTCGGCTTGAATGCTGAGGTCGTGCGCCGGACGCTGGGCCATCGGTCCGGTCTGGCCGTAGGCCGCGATCGATGCATACACGATGCCAGGGTGCAGCGCGCTGACCTGGCTGTAACCGATGCCCAGTCGCTCGACCACTCCGGGGCGGAAAGACTCGACGATGACGTCGGCCGAGGTAGCCAAACGAAGGAAGGCCGCCACGCCCTCTTTGCGCTTGAGATCGAGCACCACGCTTTTCTTTCCACGGTGGGTGTTGCGAAACCACACGCTGGCATTGCCCTGGCGCGCGCCGATCTCGCGCGTGGGCTCACCTGCGGATGATTCGACACGGATCACCTCGGCACCATGGTCGGCCATCATCATGGTGAAGTGGGGACCCGGCAGAAACTGCGAAAGGTCAACCACGCGTATGCCTTCAAGCTTCATACCACGCCCTGTCCATGGAGTTGATCGATCTCGGCCTGTGAATAACCCACGTCAGCGAGCAATGCCCGGCTGTCAGCGCCCAGTGCCGAGCACACGCGCCCGGGCAGCCGCTGGCCGTCCACACGCACCGGGTTGGCCAGCACGCGCTGGTCCGGTGCCTGCGGGTGCGGCAAGTCTTGCACCATGCCCACGCGCTGCGCAAAGGGGTTGTCCAGCGCCTGCGGCAAGTCAAGCACCGGTGCCAGCGGCAAGCGGCCTGCCAGCTGCGCCATCCATTGCGCGCTGGTCTGGACACCCATGGCTGCGTCGAGCAAGGCACTGAGTGCTTCACGGTGCTCACGGCGGGTGAGCGCCGTAGCAAAGCGCGGATCGGTCAACCACTCGGGGCGGCCCACGCCATGCGCCAATGCCTCCCAGAACTTGGGGGTCATGCACATCACAAACAACCAGCCGTCAGCGCTGCGCACAAGCTCGCACGGCACAGCAGAAGGATGGGCAGAACGCGGCATGCGCTGCACCACATGGCCGGCGTTCAGGTACCAGGTGGCGGGGTAAGTGAGCTGGGCCAGCGCGACATCAAACAGGCTGATGTCCAGGTCGCAGCCTCGCCCGCTGCGCGACGCGCCCACCACACCCGCCAACAGCGCCATGGCCGTGGTCAGGCCGGTCATGTAATCGACCATGCTCAGCCCCATGCGAGCGGGCGGGCCGTCGGGCTCGCCGGTCAGGTGCAAAAACCCCGCCTCGGCCTGCATCAGATAGTCATAACCGGGCCAGCCCGCACGCTCGTTGTCGCGTCCATAGGCCGAAAGATGAACACAGACCAGTTCAGCTCGGTGTTTGCCAAGCGCTGCATAGGTCAAGCCCAGTTTGTCGGGCTGATCGCCGCGCAAATTGTTCATCACGGCATCGCAGGTTGGCACCAAGCGGTGCAGCACGGCCTGGCCTGCTGCACTCTTGAGGTCAAGCGTGAGGCTTTTTTTATTGCGGTTGAAGCTCTGGAAAAATTGGCTGTCTGGCGCGGCCGGGTCGTTGCCCAGCAGGAATGGTCCGGTCAGGCGTGAGACATCTCCACCGTCGTGGGGGTTCTCGATCTTGATGACCTCGGCCCCGAGGTCGGCCAGCATCATGGAGCCGTAGGGACCGGCGCCATACTGTTCGGCACTCAGTATGCGCAGACCTTGCAAGGGCAGGCGGGGGTCCATGGCTCAGATGCGGTGGCGCTCAATGAGCTGCTTGGCGATCACGGTGCGCAGTATCTCGTTGCTGCCCTCCCCGATGCACATCAGCATGCTGTCGCGGTAGTAACGCTCGATTTCGTACTCTACCGAATAACTGTAGCCACCGAAGATGCGCATCGCCTCTTGGGCGCAAAACACACCGGCCTCGGAACCCGCCAGCTTGGCCACGGCCGCCTCGAGATCGCAGCGCTCGCCGGCATCGTATTTGCGTGCGGCCTTTTCGATCAGGTGCTTGGCACCCTCGACCTGGGTCACCATGTCGGCCAGCTTGAGTTGCACCGCCTGGTGGTTCCAAATCGGCTTGCCAAACGCACTGCGCTCTTGGGCGTAACGCAGCGCATGCTTGAGCGCCCCTTCGGCAATCCCGGCTCCGCGCGCGGCCACGTTGATGCGGCCCAGTTCCAAGCCGCCAGCGGTGTGAATAAAGCCCTTGCCCTCGACACCGCCGAGCAGGCGGTCAGCCGGCACTTGGTAGTCTTGAAAGGACAACTCGCAGCTGTCGATGGAACGGTAACCCATTTTCTTGAGCTTGCCGGTGACCACGAAGCCCGGGCCCTTTTCGGCGATCAACAGGCTCATGCCCTTGTGCCGCGGCTCGGCCTGCGTGTCGGTCTTGACCAGCAGCAAGGTGCCGTGGCCGTGCAGGCTGTTGGTGATCCAGGTCTTGCTGCCGTTGACCACGTAGTGGTCGCCATCGCGCCGCGCCACAGTCCGTATGGCCTGCAGGTCAGAGCCCGCATTGGGCTCGGTCAGCCCCAAGCTGCCCCGGAACGCCCCCGAGGCCATGCGGGGCAGGTAGGCGCTTTTTTGCGCCTCGGTGCCATTGCGCTCAATGGCCGCGGCCATGATCAGGTGCGAGTTGAAGATGCCGCAGGGGGCCATCCAGATCGAGGACACCTTGGTCACGATCTGGGCATAGGTCCAGGCCGACAGCCCCAGCCCGCCGTAAGCCTCGCTGATGGTGGCACCAAAAAGGCCCAGTTCCTTCATCTGCTCGACGATGTCTTCGGGGTACTCGTCGGCCAAATCAAACTTGCGCGCCACAGGGCGCAATTCCTTTTCTGCCCAGACTTCGATGGCATCAATCAGAGACTGGTCGTCATCGCTGGTGTAGGGTGTCTTGTTGGTGGTCATGTCGGTTACTCGTTGGGTGGGTGGCCAGGTTCAATAACCTGCTTTGTCTTCGACACTGTGGCCCTGCTTGGCCACCAGGATGGTGCGCTCGAAAGTACACACCACCTCGCCCCGCTGGTTGCTGCCAGCGGTGCGCACAGTGACCAGTCCTGCAGTCGGCCGTGAACTGGATTCGCGCTTGGACAAGACCTCGGTCTCGGCATACAGCGTGTCTCCGGCAAACACGGGCAGGGACATTTTGATGTCGGTCCAGCCGAGGTTGGCGATCGCCTTTTGACTGACATCGCTGACACTCATGCCCACCAGCACGGCGAGTGTGAAAGGGCTGGCCACAATGCACTGGCCAAACTCGCTGTGTTTGGCGTATTCCTCGTCGAAGTGCATGGGGTGCTTGTTCATGGTCAAAAGCGTGAACCAGATGTTCTCGGTCTGCGTCAGCGTGCGCCCTGGCCGGTGTTCATAAACATCCCCAACCTTGAAGTCTTCGTAGTAACGACCGAAGGATTCTCGGTAGCGGTTTTCGGCGATCTGCTTGGACAGTTGGACCATGGAAGTCTCCTGAAAAGGGTGCGCGTCAATGTGCGCGTTGAAGAATGCGCTCAGCGCGCCTGAGCAGGGGTGCATCCACCATCCTGCCCTCGTACAAAAATGCGCCTTGGCCACCTGCTGCAGCGGCACACACGCCGCGTGCCCACAAGAGTTCGGCCTGCGAGGGCTGAAACACGCCATGCATAGGGGCGATCTGACTCGGGTGGATGGCGGCCTTGCAGTCGAAGCCCATGTCGAGCACGCGGCGTGTCTCCTGCACCAGGCCAGCCTCGTCGGCAATGTCGATAAAAGGCACATCCCAAACCTGCAGGCCCCACGCCCGCGCCGCATTCACCAGGCGGCCTCGCGCGCTGAACAGGCCATCCCACTCAAACCGGGCGCCCAATTCCATGGACAGGTCGGCACCGCCCAACATCAAGGCCGACAGTCGGGGTGCGGCATGCCTTGCGGCGGCTGCGATCTCGGGGGCGCGCTCCACACCCAATGGGGTCTCCACCAATGCCACCAACTCGGTAAACGACTGTGGCAGCCAGGCATGCATCGCCTCCAATTCGTGGGCCGATTCGGCCTTGGGAACCAGCAGCACATCCATGTGAACACCGGCCTCGGCTATGGCCATCACGTCGCGCAATCCGGCCAGGGTTTTGCTGGCGTTGGTGCGCAGGCCCAAGCGCGGCCCGCCGCCGCTGTGCCCTGCGCGCCCAAGCAGGTAAGCCATGGCAGCGCTGCGCGCCGCGTCCTTGCGATCGGGATGGACCGCATCTTCCAGGTCGATGCAAACCACATCAGCGCCACTGGCCATGGCCTTGTCAAAACGTTCCGGCCGTTCGGCCGATACAAAAAGCAGTGTGCGAGGAGGTGTTGGCATTGCAGTGCACTGGATCTGAAATATGTCCGGACAAGTATAGAGTCTCAAGGCCTGCGCCGTCAAGCTGGGGGCTTTGTCTTGAGGGGCATTTACATTGCGCGCTTTGCATGCGGACTTTGTCTGTTCCCTACAAGATGGTGACGCCGACAACGGTGAAAAATGACAACAAGATGTCCGAACAAACCACTTGCACGCCCTCCCCGCGAGCCCTGCTCGATCGGCTTGACTCACTTCGCTGCACAGACGCGGCTATTTGCCCATCATGTACTGGGGAAGCCAAGTGGCGATCTGGGGAAACACCACCACCAAGGCGGTGGCCACAAGCAAGATCAGGAAAAACGGGATGGCAGCACGGGCAATGGTCAGGATGCTTTGTCCGCTCATGCCCTGCAACACAAACAAATTGAAACCCACCGGCGGACTGATCTGGGCCAGCTCGATCATGATCACGATGTAGATGCCAAACCAGATCGGGTCGAAACCCGCGGCCTGCACCATGGGCAGGACCACGGCCGTGGTCAGCACGATCATGGACACGCCATCGAGCGCACAGCCCATCAACAAATAGACCACGGTCAGGGCTGCAATCAAGGCATAAGGCGACAGGTTCAGCGCCACCACCCATTCGGACAAGGCTTTGGGAATGCCGGTGAAACCCATCGCCACCGTCAGGAAACTCGATGCGCCGAGAATGAACATGATCATGCAGCTCATGCGCAGCGAACCCGACAGGCTTTCTACGAAGGAATTGCGGCTGAGTGTGCCGCCAAAAGCCGCAATGCACAGCGCGCCCAACACACCAAATGCAGAGGCTTCGTTCGCCGTGGCCACGCCGGAGACCATGGACAAAAACACAAAGATGACCAGCAACAAAACCGGGATCAGCTGGCCCGAGGCCTTGATGCGCTGGCCCAAGGTCATTTGTACCGATTCTTGGGGTGTCTTGCTGGGATTGAGCAAGGCCCACACCATGATGTAACCCGAGAACATGCACAGCAGCATGATGCCAGGGACAATGCCCGCAAGGAACATCCGGATGATGGACACGTCGGCTGCCACTGCGTAAACAATCATCGCGATCGACGGTGGAATCAGGATGCCCAAGGTGCCCGCGCCGCACAAGGAGCCCAGCACCATCTGCCTGTCATAACCGCGGCGTGACAACTCGGGCAGGGCGATCTTGGCAATGGTGGCGCAAGTGGCCGCCGACGACCCCGACACCGCGCCGAAAATGCCGCAGCCCAGCACGTTGACGTGCAGCAGGCGTCCTGGCAGTTTGTCCAGCCAAGGCGCAAGGCCAGCGAACATCTGCTCGGCCAGACGGGTGCGAAACAGGATTTCACCCATCCAGATGAACATGGGCAACGAAGCGAGCGACAGCGACGAGTAGGTGTTCCAGTAAGAGGTCACCAGGTTGATGTCGGGCCGCGTGTTCGAAAAGAACGCAACCCCGGCCCAGGCCACAATGCCCAGGGTGATCGAGATCCAGATGCCGCCTGCCAACAACAGGAACAACAGGACGATGAGCAAAATAGAAGTGGACATGGATTCAGTGCTTGGAAGCATCCTCCAGCGTGAGCGGACGTTCCGCGTGCAGGCTTTCAGCCGGGGCTGCCAGCGTGGTCACCAACTCGTCGACGATGGCCACCCAAAGCAGGGCCGCGCCCAGCAAGAAACTGGACTGCGGTATCCAGACCGCGATCTCGATCATGCCTTGCGAGGTCTCCTCAGAGCGCCATCCAGACCAGAGGTAACCCGCCACCGCGTACACCATGTAACTCACGAACACCAGCGCCACCAGCAGGCAGCCCATCAGGACCGGCTTGCGCACCAAAGCGGGCAAGCGGTCCACGATGAAACCGACCCGCACCATGTCGCCGCGCTTGAACGTGGCAGGAAGCGCCAGGAAGCCGGCCGCCGCACAAAACCAACCCACAAGCTCGTTGGCACCGGTGATGTAACTGCCCATCTTGCGAAAGGCCGACTCACCGATCATCAGCAGAAAGATACCGATGAGGAAAAGGGCTGCCAGCACCAGGCTGGCTTTGTAGATGTGGTCGAGCAGTCGGCGCATGGCGTGGGTGGTTGCGGCTTATTTGCCGATTTCCTTGCGGTACGCGGCCAAGGCGGCAACGGCTTCGTCACCCATAGGCTTGGCGTAGACCTCCCACAGCGGGTTGGTGCGCTTGACCATCTCGTCGACCATGACCTTGGGCGCGGTGGCAATGTTCATGCCGTTGGCCTTGAGCTCTGCCACTTTTTTCTCATGGTCTTGCTTGCTGTTTTCCCAGAATGTGGGCTCCAGTTCCTTGGCCACTCGCTCCAGGATGGCCTGTTGCGCTGGCGTGAGCTTCTTCCAGGTGTCCAGGTTGATGGACATGACGTTGGAGGCCCAGATGTGGTTGGTCATGTAGCCATACTTCATGAAGTCCCAGTATTTCTGCGCAACTGCCGTGCCTGCCGAGGTGGGAATGCCATCGAGCATGCCAGAGCCCAGTGCCTGCAAGATCTCCAGATTGTTCATCTGCACTGGCGTCATGCCCAGGCGGTTGATCCAGTCGGTGGTGAGCTTGTCCAGGCTGCGCATCTTCATGCCCTTGAGGTCCTCCACGGTGGTCACCGGCTTCTTGACGAAGAAAAACTGGTTGGGCCATGGCACGATGTACAGCGCCTTCTGGTTGCTCTTGGCCAAAATACCTTCCCAAACAGGGCGGAAATACTTGTGCATGGCCTTGAGCTGGTCGTAGTCACCCACCAGGAAAGGCAGGGTCTCGACGGCCATCACGGCACCTCGGCTGGCATTTTGAAACAAGGCAAAGTCGCCCATGGGCACCACACCTTCGCCGATGGAGCGCAGCGACTCATTGGCTTTGACGCCCAGCGAGCCCCCCGGATGGGTGGTCATGACGATCTCGCCCTTGGTCTCTTGCTTCACGCGCTCAGCAAACCGGGCTGCGTTGAGCGAGTGGAACTCATTGGGGCCCCAAGGCACCGAAATGTCCAGCTTGAGCTGGGCGCTGGCACTCACAGAGGCCAAGGCAAACATGGCCGTGGCCAAAACAGGACGCAGCCACCGCCCGCAGGAAAAAAGTTGACGCATGTAAACCCCCAAGACACGTTCGTAAAACCCACGGGGTCGGAACATGCAGCCATGCACCCACCCCACCCTTTTAGGCGTTCAAGTGGAGGCCGAAACAGACCCGCACCGGACCCGCACCGCCCCACCATCAGAACGCCCCTGCATTTAACAATATGTCCGTACAACTGTAAATGGGTATTTGTACGGACTTACCCGATTCACATGCAAAACCGTGACCCTGCGAGACTGGCCAAGTGGCCTCAGCCGTGACGCCTCAGGGTAGACGCGTAGGTGAACAGCTGGCCCTGATAGAGGGAATGCGCCACCACCACCAACCGGCCACTGAGGTCGAAATAGTTACGGGTCGTTTGGAACGCCGCATCACCGCTGGCGACATGCAGCAGCTTGGCGGCGTGTTCGTCCAGGTTGATGGCATTGAAGGCCTGCTCGATGCGGTCCAGACGCGAGGGGTCGACCGTGGCCACAATTTCCTGGGCAGCGCTGTCAGGTCCCAGCAGTCTGCGCGCCTGCGCCTTGGTGCGCACCGCCACGTAAACATCCACCAGCGCCAGGGGACGCACATCGTTGCGCAGGTAACGTATAGACCGCACCCGGATACACGGCAATTTGGCCATCAGGGTGATCTGGCTGGCGAACTGGTTGGCGTTGGCGGCCATTTCTTCCCCGCCCAGCACCTGCAGCCGACTGGCGCTGCCTTGTTGCATCAGGTCGTCGATGCTCTGAATGCTCTGCTCATAGTGCACCGGTGGTGTCCGGGCAACAACCGTCGAGCCCGAACCCTGGCGGCGCTTGATCAGTCCGCTTTGTTCGAGCTGGCGCAGCGCCTCGCGTGCCGTGTGGCGACTGACGCCAAAACTCTCACACAGTTCCCTCTCAGTGGGCAAGCTGGTGCCCACGGCATAACGTGCGTCCTTGATTTTTTCGGCAAGCGCGTGGTACATCTGACGGTAAAAAGGTTCACTGGTCATGGTGCAGTTGGGTTGTTTCAGCGATGAAAAAAGGGACGACGGGCAGCTTGATTTTTGCACAAGCTGGGATCACAATATGTACGGACAAGCAACTTTAACCTCCATGCACCACGCCACCTACCACGAAGTCGTCGACACCAAAGCGCTGATGCAGGCATTTCCAGTCGGCGACGCATTCATGGCCAAATTCAAGGGCATGGGTGCCGATGAACTGCGCTCACACCAAAATAGCCTTTTCAAGCGCCAGCTCCAGCGCGCTTGGCAACTGCCCTTTTACCAGCGCCTGTGGGGCCGGTCCGGCATACAGCCTGGCGACATAGCCAGTGTCGACGACATCGCCCAACTGCCCAGCTTTGGCAAAGAAGAGGTGATGGAGGCCATTGAGCGCCACCCGCCACTGGGGGACCACCACGGCCGAGACATCCCCATAGACGGCAAGATCTACCCCATGATCCTGCACGCCACCAGCGGCACCACGGGACGGCCGCAGCCGCTCTTGTTCAGCCCGCGCACCCGGGAAGTGCACGCCTTGATGCTGGCACGCGCCTACCTCATGCAGGGTTTGCGGCCCACCGACATGGTGCACTCGGTTTACGGGCACGGGCCTGTCAATGGCGGGCATTATGTGCGCGAGGCGGTCATCCACCACACCGCGGCCATGTTCTTTGCCGCGGGCACCGGTGTTGAGACACCCTCGGTCAAGCAGGTCGAATTCATGCGCGACCTGGGTGCCACCGTCATCGTGGGTTTTGCCGACTACATCAAGCGCCTGGCCGATGTGGCGCGCGAACAGGGCCTGGAGCCTGGCCGCGACATTCCTGTGCGCATGATTTCCGGCCATCTGGCCAAAGATGCGCGACAAGCCCTGTCTGAGGCCTGGGGTGGGGCCGAACTGTTTGACTGGTACGGGGTGGGCGACACCGGGCTGATCGCTGCCGAAGGAACCGACCACGACGGCATGCATGTGATGGAAGACGCGCACTGGATAGAAATCTGCGACATCGAGACAGGAGCCCAGATGCCGCACGGCGAGGTCGGTGACCTGGTGGTCACCTGCCTGTTCACCGAAGACATTTTTCCCATCATCCGCTTCAACACCCACGACCTGACCCGCCTGATGCCAGGCGCATCCCAGCTGGGATTGCCCTTTCGACGCATGGAAGGCTTCTTGGGGCGCAGCGACAGCATGGTGAAGCTGCGCGGCATCAACGTGTTTCCGCAGGCCCTGTCTTCCATACTGGCCGACATGCCGGGGTTTCGGGGCGAATACCTGTGCGAACTGTCGCGCGATGCGAATGGACGCGAAGACCTCTTGGTCAAGGTCGAATGCGACTTGCCGACAAGCGAGGCACTGTCGCAGCAGTACCACGAACGGCTGAAGCACCGACTCGGGGTCGACGTGCAGGTGCAGCTGTGCCCGCTGCAGTCGCTGTCGGATTTGACAGGCGTCGAGACGCGGCAAAAACCGGTGCGCTTGCGCAAGCTCTTCTGACCTCAATGGCGACACCCCCCCTGCTGCTCGCCAGTGCCAGTGAGCAGGCGCGCGCGGTGGTGGCAGGCCAGATCAGCGCCGAAGACCTGCTTGAATTGCAGCTGCATGCAATTGACCACTGGCAACCGCTGCTCAACGCCTTCATTGCACGCACACCGGCACCCGCCCCGGAAAAGGGATTTTCTCTTTTGGCGGGCAGCAGTTTTGCGGCCAAGGACAACTTCGATGTCGCCGGTCTGCCCAGCGCCTCGGGCCTGCTGGCCTTGTCACACATGCCAAAGCGCGATGCCACGGTGGTGGCGCGCCTGCGTGCGGCGGGCCTGACCTGCTTGGGCAAGCTCAACATGCACCCTTTGGCACTGGGT
>CAMCNQ010000033.1 GCA_945875955.1 Limnohabitans sp. Rim8
CGGCTGGAAACCCGTGGCCTGATGGCCCCCTTGGGTGCCTGCTGCGAGGTGCTGGACCCGACGGGCCACAGGGTCGAGGCCGAAGTGGTGGGCTTTAATGACGACACCCTGTACCTGATGCCCTTTACCGAACCCAATGGCATTGGCCCCGGCGCAAGGGTCACCGTGCTCAGCCACACCTCGAACGTGAACCTGGGCCCTGCCCTGTTGGGCCGCGTGATTGACGGCCGTGGTCAGCCCCTGGACGGCAAGCCCGCCCCGGAATGCCCCGATGTGCTCAGCCTGCAAGGGCGGCCCCTGAACCCCATGGAGCGCGGCCCCATCAAACGCATACTCGATGTCGGGGTCAAGGCCATCAACGGCGTGCTGACCATTGGGCGCGGCCAGCGGCTGGGTTTGGTGGCCGGCTCTGGCGTGGGCAAAAGCGTGTTGCTGGGCATGATGACCCGGTTCACCGAGGCCGATGTGGTGGTGATTGGCTTGATCGGCGAGCGCGGCCGCGAAGTCCAGGCCTTCATTGAAGAAACCTTGGGGCCACAAGGCCTGGCCAAGTCGGTCTTGGTGGCCGCACCGGCCAACGTCTCGCCCGTGCTGCGCCTCAAAGCCACCCACATGACGCATGTGATTGCCGAGTATTTTCGCGACCAGGGCAAAGACGTTTTGATGCTGGTGGACAGCCTGACCCGCGTGGCCCATGCGCAGCGCGAGATTGGCCTGTCGATTGGCGAGCCGCCCACCGCCAAGGGCTACCCACCTTCGGTGTTTGCCCTGCTGCCCAACCTGATTGAGCGCGCCGGTGTGGGCCGCCACGGCTTTGGCTCCATCACCGCGATTTACACCGTGCTGGCCGAAGGCGACGACGCCAACGACCCGATCGTGGACATTGCCCGCGCCTCGCTGGACGGGCAGGTCATGCTGTCGCGCAAACTGGCCGACGCCGCGCACTACCCGGCGATCGACCTGAACGGTTCGATTTCACGGGTGATGCAAAACCTGCTCAGCCCCGAAGACCTGAAGCTGGCCAACCGCTTTCGCAGGCTGTGGTCGCTGTACCAACAAAACCAGGACCTGATCCAGGTGGGTGCCTACGAAATGGGCAGCAACCCGGAACTGGACCAGGCCATACGCCTGCGCCAAAGCATGGAAACATTTTTGCGGCAAGACATGCACAGCAACATGGACGAGGTCACCACCCGCCATGAACTGCAAGCCCTGATGGCCCACTGAACCCAAGGAACCCTCCCATGCGACAAGCGAGAAACTGCTGGCCAGCTTTGGTCAAAAAAGCCAACGACGAGGTGATCCAAATCCAAACCGATTTGGTCGCCGCGCAAGCCCGGGTAGAGCAACTGCAGGCCAGCCACCAAAGGCTGTGCATTTTGTACGATGAATACCGCGTGAAAGAACAGCAAACCCAAACCGAAGTGCTGGGCATGCAAGCGAGCATGAACCAGCGCCAATTCATGGCCCAGTTGCTGAATTTGCAACAGCGCGTGGTGCTGGACATCAGCAAAGCACAAGGCAGCTTGATCCAATTGCGCAAAAAGCGCCTGCAGGCCGAAGTGGAGCTGCAAAAAATGCGGTCGCTGGAAGCGCAAGAGCAACAGGCCGTTCAGCGGGAACTCCAAAAGTACGAGCAACGCCAAATGGACGAACTGGGCCTGCGCCAGTTCAATCTGCGCGCACAAACTTGACTTGGGTCAATACGCAGGCCAGCGCGCGGCTTTAGGCTCGCGCCATGGCCACGCAAAAAAACCCTACCCACAGGCCTTTGGCCCACTCACCATCGGCCTGCTCAGGTCGGCACCTTCGCTGGCCATGTGTGGGCGCGGGTGACACCGCACGCGCTGAGGCCGTGGCACCATGAACCGCTTTGCCCGCTGGGGTTTGGCTTGGTGTGCCCAGCTGGCGCTGTTGTGCCCCTTGTTGCTGCCCAGCCTGGGGCAAGCCGACACCCCGCCCCAGGTGGCGCTTTGGCCCACTGTGCCTTTTGTGCGCGGCCAAGACCTGTGTCAATACCAAGACAGCTACGGCCGATCGCGCAGCCAGCAAACCCAGGACATGTCGCGCATGCTGGGCGAGCTGATCCGCAACGGCGCTGACACCCAACAATCCACCCAGCTGCTGCACACCATGGACCGCCTGATCGACCATGGCCGCCGCTTGGCCACCACAGGCTATGGCATGGACGTGTTGCTGGAAGGCAGCTTCAAGGCGGCGCTGGACCGCCTGTATGAAGAACAACACCCCAGGCAGCGCAAACTCAGTTTTTACAACGCCAGCGCATTGCAAGAGCGGGTGCGCATTTTGCGTGAACAACAACGCCAAGGCTATCTGCCTGACGTGCTGATCAAGGGCCTGACCGGCATTGCCTGGGGCACCTATTCCTACAGCCCCAACTGCCAAGGCGATGTGGTGGTGACCTTGCACATTGAAACCAGCAGCGGCCAGACCCTGAGCTACCAAGCCCGTGGTTTGCCGCAATGGGTGATGGGGCAAATCGGCGCGCAGGTGTTTGCCCAGTTTCAAAAAACGCATTTCCCCAGCCAACTCCAGTACCAGGGCAAAACCCTGGAACTGCTGGGCTCGCCAGGCACGCCCATTGGCGTGACCAGTTCGTCGCGCAAAGCCGAATACGCCTGCACCTGCATGCAGGGCAGGCTGCCCACGGTGGGGGAATACATTTTCCTGTCGGAGATGGGCGACTGGAATGGCGGCGTCAACAGCGCCCAAGGCCTTTGGGCCTTGTCCAAAGCCCGGGTCATGGCGCCTGAAATGCCCAGGCCCTCCATCGTGCGCTCTTCAGACGAATTCCATGACGTCAAAATTCAGTACTTTTGCGTGCGCCAACTGGACGAAAAGCCCCTGCCAAACGCCTGTGCGCGCTGAAGCAACACGCGCCCAATGCCTGGGCCTCGGGGCCCTTACAAAATCTTGAACGCCGACCTCAGGGCTTTGCGCACCAGGGGTGACACGGCCCCGGCCTTGAAAAGGGTGGCCACAAACGAAAACTGGGTGCGCACCACGCCGCGCTCATGGCTAAAAGCCTTGAAGCCGTAGTGGCCGTGCGCATTGCCAATGCCCGAATTGTTGACGCCCCCAAACGGCAAATTGCCGTGCAAAAACTGCATCAGCGCATGGTTGACGCAAGCACCACCCGACACCGTGCTGTTGAGCACCTTGTCGATGTGCGCTTCATTGCGGCTGTAGATGTACAAGGCCAAGGGCTTTTGGCCGGCGTTGATACGGGCAATCACCGCGTCCAAATCGCGGTAAGCGATGACGGGCAGCAAGGGGCCAAAAATCTCCTCGTCCATCAGGCGCGCCGTCTCAGGCACCTGGTCGAGCAAGGTCGGCTGCACAAAGCAATCGCTGTGGCTGCTGCCGCCGCCCAACAAGGTGCGCGCGCCTTGGGCGCTGGCGTCGTCCAGCAAGGCCTGGATGCGGGCCGTGTGCCGGGCATTGACCATGTGCGCCAAATCGGGGCTGGCTTGCTGCTGCGCCATTGAAGGGCCATAGGCTTTGTCCAGCTCCTCGCGGCAACAAGCCACCCAAGCGTCTTTCACGTTTTCATGCACAAACACATGGTCGGGCGCGATGCAGGTCTGGCCCGAATTGGCAAACTTGGCCCACATCACATTGCTGGCGGCCAGTTTCAGGTCGGCGCTTTCGTCCACGATGGTGGGGCTTTTGCCGCCCAACTCCAGCGTCACGCTGCTCAGGTGCTGGGCGGCCGCGGCCATGACGTATTTGCCAATGGCCGGGCTGCCGGTGAAGAAAATATGGTCAAACGGCATGGCCAGCAAGGCCTGCGAAACATCGGCCTCGCCCTCAAAAATGGCCACTTCGTCTTCGGTGAACACCTCGCGCACCACTTTGCAAATCAGCCCCGACAAATGGGGCGTCAGCTCCGAGGGCTTCAAAATCGCCGTGTTGCCCGCTGCGATGGCCGACACCAAGGGGCCCAAGGTCAGGTTCACCGGGTAGTTGAAGGGCCCAATGATCAGGCAGCGCCCGCGTGGCGAATACTGCACATGGCTGCGCATGCCCAAAGTCAGCAAGGTGGGCCACACCCGGCTGGGCTTCATCCATTTTTTCAAGTGGGCGATGGCGTCATTGGCCTCCACACAGACCGGCAAAATCTCGGCCAAATCGACCTCGCCCGCCGGTTTTTTGAAATCGGCATGGGCCGCGCGGTACCAGTCCTCGGTGTGGGCGATCACCGCGTCACGCAGCTTGCGGATTTTGGCGATGCGCTCTTGCGCGCTGGATTGGCGCAAGCGAATCGCCGTGGCCGCCTGGCTGTCAAAAACCGCTTGCATGCGGGTTGGGTCTGCGGCTTGAAGAGAAGTGACGGACATGAAAGACTCCGGTGGGGGCATTGAAAAGGGGCCGATGGGCCCCTGGAAAGAATTTGCGGCTCACCTTTATACCGCTTAATTCGCCGTACTTATGAACCAGACCCGAAGGTCATTAAGAATACAAAGTGATTCACCGGGTTCAGCTGTGTCCCCCAGCTTGCCAGCAAGGCATCAACAAAAAAGGGTTTTCCCTTATGGAATACTTGCCCGGCTCTTGCAGAATCCTTCAAGCTTCAAATATTTAAATCGCTGTCAACACTTAAAAGGAATGGCATGAACATCGTTTGCATCGGGGGTGGACCTGCGGGTTTGTATTTCGCCCTGCTGATGAAGAAATTGGGGCCGCACCACGACATCACCGTGGTCGAGCGCAACAAGCCCTACGACACCTTTGGCTGGGGCGTGGTGTTTTCAGACCAGACCCTGGAAAACATGCGCCATTGGGACATCGATACCGCCAACGAGGTGCAGCAGGCCTTCAACCATTGGGACGACATTGAGCTGCATTTCAAAGACCGCGTGATCCGCTCGGGCGGCCACGGTTTTGTGGGCATTGGGCGCAAGAAACTGCTCAACATCTTGCAAACACGTTGTGAAGAGTTGGGGGTCAAACTCGCTTTTGAACAAGATGCCGACTCGGACCTGGACTTTCCCGATGCCGACCTGATCATCGCCAGCGACGGTGTCAACTCGCGGATACGCAGCCGCCTGCCCGAAGTGTTCAAGCCCGACATCGTGACCCGCCCCAACCGCTTCATTTGGCTGGGCACCAAACGCCTGTACGACGCCTTCACCTTCTTGTTTGAAAAGACCGAGCACGGCTGGTTTGCGGCCCACGTGTACAAGTTTGACGAACACACCTCGACCTTCATTGTTGAATGCCCCGAGCATGTCTGGCTGGCCCATGGCCTGGACCAAGCCGACCAAGACGACTCGATTGCTTTTTGCGAAAAGCTGTTTGCCAACAACTTGCAGGGTGAAAAACTGATGACCAACGCCCGCCATTTGCGCGGCTCGGCGTGGCTGAATTTTCAGCGGGTCAAATGCGCCAACTGGTCGCACTTCAACGGTCACAGCCATGTGGTGCTGATGGGCGACGCGGTGCACACCGCCCACTTTGCGATCGGCTCGGGCACCAAGCTGGCGCTGGAAGACGCGATCGAGCTGGCGCGCCAATTCACCCAACTCGGCGACACGCGCGAGCAGATTCCCAAGGTGCTGGCGCACTACCAAGCGGTGCGCGAGATCGACGTGATCCGCCTGCAAAACGCCGCCTGGAACGCCATGGAGTGGTTCGAGGTGTGTGGCGAGCGCTACTGCGACCAGCTCGAACCTGAGCAGTTCATGTACTCCATGCTCACCCGCAGCCAGCGCATCAGCCATGAGAATTTGCGCCTGCGTGACAAGGCCTGGCTGGAAGGCTACGAGGCCTGGTTTGCCGCGCGCACCGAACTGCCTAAAAACCTGCCGGGCGTGCGCCCGCCCATGTTCACGCCCTACACACAGCGCTCGGTCACGCTCAAAAACCGCGTGGTGGTCTCGCCCATGGCGCAATACATGTCAGTGGATGGGCGTGTCGGCGACGACCACCTGGTGCATTTGGGCGCACGCGCCATGGGCGGCGCGGCGCTGGTGATGGTCGAGATGACCGCGCCCAGCGCCGACGGCCGCATCACCCATGGCTGCCCCGGCCTGTGGAACGACGAGCAGCAGCAAGATTGGCAGCGCATCACCGCTTGGGTACACGCCCAAAGCGATGCCAAGATTGGCCTGCAAATCGGCCACGCCGGGCCCAAGGGCTCCAGTTGCCGCCCCTGGCAAGGCCCGGGCATGGACCAGCCCGTGCCCGCCGATGATCCCGAGGGCAACTGGCCTTTGCTGGCCGCCTCGGCCCAGCCCTATTTGCCGCATGGCGATGTGCCCCGCGCCATGAGCGTTGCCGACATGGACCGCGTGTTGGCCGAGTTTGTGGCCACCACCGAACGCGCTGCCAAAGCCGGTTTTGACTGGCTGGAGCTGCACTGCGCGCATGGCTATTTGCTCTCGAGCTTCATCAGCCCGCTGACCAATTTGCGCACAGACGACTTTGGCGGCAGCTTGGAAAACCGGCTGCGCTACCCGCTGGCGGTGTTTGCCGCGGTGCGTGCGGCCTGGCCCGCGCACCTGCCCATGTCGGTGCGCATCTCCGCCAGCGACTGGGTGGCCGGGGGCATCACCCCGACCGATGCGGTGCAGATCGCCCGCGCCTTCAAGGCCGCCGGGGCCGACATGATCGACTGCTCGTCGGGCCAAGTCAGCGCTAAGCAAAAGCCCAACTATGGCCGCATGTACCAAACCCCGTTTGCCGACCGCATTCGCCAAGAGGCTGGCATCGCCACGATTGCCGTGGGGGCCATCTCAGAGGCCGACCACGTCAACAGCATCTTGGCCGCTGGCCGTGCCGACCTGTGCGCGGTGGCCCGCCCCCACCTGGCCAACCCGGCCTGGACCCTGACCGAAGCGGCCCGCATCGGTTTCACCGATCTGGCCTGGCCAAAGGCCTATGTCTCGGGCAAGCCCCAACTGGAAGCGGGTTTTGCGCGCGAGCGCGCGCTGCAACAAGCCAGCAAAGGCGACTGAGATGGCGCACCCCGGCAAGGCAAAACACGGCACGCGCCAGACGGTTGGCGATCCGGTCAGCGGCGGCGCAAGCGGTCGTGTGGCCCAGGCAAGCGCCTCTTTGTGGGGTGGGCATGCTTAACCGGCACGCCCTGGTCACCGGCGCGGGCACTGGCATTGGCGCGGCCATTGCGCTGGCCTTGGCGCAAGCGGGCTGTCGCCTCAGCCTGTGCGGGCGCTCGCATGACCGCTTGCAAAACCAGGCCGAAGCCTTGCGCGCCCAAGTGCCCGATGTGGCGGTGTTGGTCACGCCCATGGACGTGACCGACCCAGAGGCGGTGAAGGCCGCGGTGCAGCAGGCCCAAAGCCGATTCGGGCCGGTGAACATCTTGGTCAACAACGCCGGCCAGGCCCACAGCCAGCCCTTTGCCAAGACCGACGCCGCCTTGTGGCAAAGCCTGCTGGACGTCAACCTCAGCGGCACCTTTCATGTCACCCAAGCCGTGTTGCCCGCCATGCTGGAGGCGGCCCAAAGCGGCACGCCCGGGCGCATTGTCAACATCGCCAGCACCGCAGGCCTCAAAGGCTATGCCTATGTGAGCGCTTATGTGGCGGCCAAGCACGGCGTGGTGGGGCTGACCAAGGCCTTGGCCATCGAGCTGGCCCGCAAGGGCGTGACCGTCAACGCGGTGTGCCCGGGTTACACCGAGACCGACATCGTGCAAGAAGCGGTGCGCACCATCGTGGCCAAAACCGGCCAAAGCGAAGCCCAGGCGCGCCAAGCGCTGGCCGCAGGCAACCCGCAAAAACGCTTGGTGCAACCGCACGAGGTGGCCCAGGCCGTGTTGTGGCTGTGCGCCCCGGGCAGTGACGCGCTGAACGGCCAGGCCGTGGCCGTAGACGGCGGAGAACTGGCCGCATGAGCACCCTGCCCCTGGCCCCTTCAGGGCACACTGCACACACCGGCCACACCGCACACACCGCACACACCGGCCACACCCCCCACGCCAACAGCACCGACATGGAGGTGCGCGCGCATGCCGACCACCATGCTTCGCTGCGCCTGTGGCTGCGCCTGCTGTCGGCCACCACCCGCATTGAAGACACGATTCGCCAACGCCTGCGCGAGCAGTTTGGCATCACCCTGCCGCGTTTTGACCTGATGGCCCAGCTCGAGCGCGAACCCCAAGGCCTGTCCATGGGCGAGTTGTCGCGCCGCATGATGGTCACCGGTGGCAACGTCACCACCATCGTGGACCAACTCGAGGGCGAAGCCCTGGTGCAGCGCCAAGCCAAGCCCGAAGACCGGCGCGCCTTTGTGGTCAGCCTGACGCCCGCCGGACGCAGGGCGTTTGGCGCCATGGCCAAGGCCCATGAGGGCTGGGTGGTCGAGTTGCTCTCGCCCTTGCCTGAGGCGGCGCAAGCCCAATTGCACGCTTTGCTGGGCAGCTTGAAATCGGGCCAGCCCATGCCCGAAGCCCCCCACAGCATTTCCCCTTCCATCAAGGAGTTCCCATGAGCGAGCGATACCTGCCCGGCAAGCCACAGCAACTGCCACGCCACAACCAGACCATGGCCGAGCACCAGCCCACGCATTTTTTGCTCCACGTGGTGCAAGGCGTGGCCACCATCAGCCTGAACCGGCCCGAGCGCAAAAACCCGCTGTCTTTCGAGTCTTATGCCGAATTGCGCGACTTCTTTCGCGCCCTGGCCTATGCCAGCGACATCCATGCGGTGGTCATCACCGGCGCTGGCGGCAACTTTTGCTCGGGCGGCGATGTGCATGAAATCATTGGCCCACTGACCCAGCTGGACATGCCCGGCCTGTTGGCCTTCACCCGCATGACGGGCGATTTGGTCAAAGCCATGCGGGCCTGCCCGCAACCCATCGTGGCCGCCATCGACGGCGTGTGCGCCGGGGCCGGGGCCATCTTGGCCATGGCCTCGGACATGCGCTATGGCAGCGCGCGCAGCAAAACCTATTTTTTGTTCAACAAGGTGGGGCTGGCCGGATGCGACATGGGCGCTTGCGCCTTGCTGCCACGCATCATTGGCCAAGGGCGCGCCAGCGAACTGCTGTACACCGGCCGCGGGCTGGGCGCTGAAGAGGCCGAGCGCTGGGGTTTTTACAACCGCGTGTGCAGCCCCGAAAGCCTGCTGGGCGAAGCCCAGGCCTTGGCCGCCCAAATGGCCGCAGGCCCCACTTTTGCCAATGGCATGACCAAAAAAATGCTGCAGCAAGAATGGAACATGGGCGTGGACGAGGCCATCGAGGCCGAGGCCCAAGCCCAGGCCATTTGCATGGCCACCAACGATTTTCACAGGGCCTACCACGCCTTTGTGGCCAAGCAAACACCGGTGTTCGAAGGAGACTGAGCATGGCCCACACCCTTGCGAGCCTTTCGCCAGACGCTGTCGCCCATCACCCGAGCGAGCTGGATTGGCCGTTTTTTGAGCCCACCCACCGCGATTTCAAATCGCGCCTGGACGCTTGGTGCCAAACCCACCTGGCCCACGGCCCCCACGACGAAAGCCGCGATGCGGTGGACGCCGAGTGCATCCGCTTGGTGCGCTTGCTGGGCAGCGGCGGCTGGCTGCGGCATGCCGTGTCGGGCACCGCGTATGGCGCGGCGCAAGACGCCATCGACACCCGCCAGCTGTGCCTGCTGCGCGAGACCTTGGCCTGCCACAACGGCTTGGCTGACTTCGCCTTTGCCATGCAGGGCCTGGGCACCGGCGCCATCAGCCTGATGGGCACGCCCGAACAAAAGCAGCGCTACTTGCCCAAGGTGGCTTCGGGCCAAGCCTTGTCGGCCTTTGCCCTGAGCGAGCCCGAGGCCGGCTCGGATGTGGCCGCCATGCAGTGCAGCGCCACCGCCACCGCCGATGGCTACGCGCTCAACGGCCGCAAGACCTGGATTTCCAACGGCGGCATTGCCAACTTTTACGTGGTGTTTGCCCGCACCGGTGAGGCCCCTGGCGCACGTGGCATCTCGGCCTTCATTGTCGATGCCGACACCCCGGGTCTGCTGATTGAAGAGCGCATCGACGTGGTCGCCCCCCACCCGCTGGCCACGCTCAAGTTTGACCACTGCCACGTGTCCGCCGCACAACGCATTGGCGAAGCGGGCCAAGGCTTCAAGGTGGCCATGGCCACCTTGGATGTGTTTCGCACCTCGGTGGCCGCCGCCGCCTTGGGTTTTGCACGGCGGGCCTTGCACGAGTCCATCCACTGGGCGCGCACGCGGCCCATGTTTGGCCAGCACCTGGCGGATTTTCAAATCACCCAAACCAAAATCGCCCAAATGGCCACCCTGCTGGACGCGGCCACGCTGCTGACCTACCGCGCCGCCTGGCTGCGCGACCAGGGCCAACGCATCACCCGCGAGGCGGCCATGGCCAAGATGACGGCCACCGAAAACGCCCAGCAAATCATCGACATGGCGGTGCAAATGCACGGCGGCATGGGCGTGAAAAAAGGGCACATCGTGGAGTCGCTGTACCGCGAGATCCGCGCCCTGCGCATTTACGAGGGCGCCACCGAGGTGCAGCAACTGATCATTGGCAAAGACGTTCTGAAAGGCTAGCCATGCGCGACTGGAACCTCTTGCTGCCCAGCAGCCACGCCGACACCTTCACCCGTGACCGGCTGCCGCCACAAGACCAATGGCCGGTGTTCGTGGCCGACAGGCCCGAGCTGGACTACCCCGACACCTTGAACGTGGTCAGTGCCTTGCTCGACCGCCATGTGCTCGAGGGCCGGGGTGATCGCATGGCGCTGCATGGGGTGCGCCATATGGGCAGCGAGATGGGCAACGGCGTGGGCGACTTCAGCTGGACCTACGCGCAGCTGCAAGAACAGGTCAACCGCATCGCCCAGGTGCTGTGCGTGGACATGGGTTTGGTCAGTGGCAACCGCGTCTTGCTGCGCGGGGGCAACAGCCCCATGATGGCCGCTGCCTTGCTGGCCACTTTTAAAGCCGGTTTGGTGGCGGTGCCCACCATGCCCTTGCTGCGTGCCGGTGAGCTGGCCACCATCATCGGCCAGGCCCAGGTCAGCGCCGCGCTGTGCGACAGCCTGCTGGCCGAAGAACTGCAGTTCTGTATGACACCCGGCCATGTGCACCATTGCCCCGGCCTGCAGCAAATGACGCTGTTTCGCAGCGAACAAGCAGACGGGCTTGAGCAGCGCATGCAGCGCCACGACCCGGTTTTTGCAGCCCACCCCAGCAGCCGCGACGATGTGTGTTTGATCGCCTTCACCAGCGGCACCACGGGCAAACCCAAGGGCACCATGCACTTTCACCGCGACTTGCTGGCCATGTGCGATTTGTTTCCGCGCCACATTTTGCAAATGGACGAGACCGACGTGGTCTGCGGCACCCCGCCGATTGCCTTCACCTTTGGCCTGGGGGGCTTGCTGGCCTTTCCCTTGCGCCACGGTGCCAGCGCCGTGCTGCTGGAAAAGCACACGCCCGAGACGCTGCTGACCAGCATTGCCAAATACCGCGCCACGCAGTGCTACACCGCCCCCACCATGTACCGGCAAATGGCGCCGCTGGCAGCGGGCCATGATTTGTCGAGCTTGAAACACCCGGTCTCGGCGGGCGAGGCCCTGCCCGACGCCACCCGCCAAATGTGGCAGCAAGCCACCGGCATCACCATGACCGACGGCATTGGCGGCACCGAGGTCATCCACATCTACATCTCCAGCGCCGGGGCACAAGTGCGCCCTGGCAGCATTGGCCAGGTGGTGCCCGGTTATGGGGCGCAAATTGTGGACGACGACATGCAGCCCGTGCCCCCCGGCACCTTGGGCCGCTTGGCGGTGCGCGGCCCCACCGGCTGCAAATACCTGGACGACCCGCGCCAGCAAGACTATGTCAAAGCGGGCTGGAACCTGCCGGGCGACACCTTTGTCATGGACGCCGATGGCTACTTCAGCTACCAGGCGCGCAACGACGACATGATCATCTCGGCGGGCTACAACATCGCAGGCCCCGAAGTCGAAAGCGCTTTGCTGGCCCACCCGGCGGTGGCCGAGTGCGGCGTGGTGGGCATGCCCGACGCCGATCGCGGGCAGATTGTGCAGGCCTTTGTGGTGCTCAAACCCGGCCACACGGCGGGCGAGGCACTGGAGAAAACCCTGCAAGACCACGTCAAACAAAGCATCGCGCCTTTTAAATACCCACGCAAAATCGTCTTCATGAACGCCCTGCCCCGCACCGAAACCGGCAAGCTGCAGCGCTTCAAACTGCGTCAAACAAGCTGAAAGGAAAACCCATGTTCAACGTCTTGCAACCCCCGGGCTGGGCGCCTGCCAAAGGCTATGCCAACGGCATAGAAGCGCGTGGCCGCATGGTCTTTGTGGCCGGCATGATTGGCTGGAACGGCCAAGCCCAGTTTGAAACCGACGACTTCATTGGCCAGTGCCGCCAAACCCTGCAAAACATCGTCGACACCCTGGCCTGCGCCGGGGCCGGGCCGCAGCACATGGCGCGCATGACCTGGTATGTCAAAGACAAAAAAGAATACCTGGCCCGGGGCAAAGAGTTGGGACGCGTCTACCAGGATGTCATTGGCAAAAATTACCCCGCCATGACCCTGGTGCAAGTGGCCGACCTGGTGGAAGACCGGGCCTTGGTGGAAATTGAGGTCACCGCCGTGGTGCCCGATTCGGCGGCCTGATCGGGCAGCAAACGCAGCAACCGCGCACCGCCTTGTGTTTCACGGCGCGCCTAGGTTTTGCCCCGCGCGCAGCACTTCGTTGTTGAGGCATTCAGGGCGCATGAGGCAGCAAAAAAATCACAGCAAAGGCCGCAATTCGCTGGCGGCCTGTTGCAGCAAAGGCAGCCACTTGGCCTGGACCGAGGCCTCGGGCAGTTGCGCCATAGTGCCCACCACATTCAAGGCCGCCAAGGTTTGCCCTTGCATGTTGCGCAGGGGGACGGCCAAGGCATGGATGCCCAGCTCATGGGCATCGCGAGACAGCGCGTGGTCTTGCGCGCGCACTTGCTCGATCATTTTTTTGAAAGCACCCAGCCCCACCTCGGTCTTGGGGGTGATGCGGGCCAAGCTGCGGCCTTGCATCCAGGTGTTGAAATCGGTTTTGGCCATGTTGGCCAGCAAAACCTGGCCTGTCGATGTGGCGTGGGCGGGCAAACGCGCGCCCAAATGCAAGCCATAGGCCAACAGGCGAACCGGCTCGGCCACACCCGCGCTGCGGGCCACGATCACGCATTCGTCGCCATCGAGCACCACGGCCGAAAACGCGGCCTGGGTTTGCTGCGCCAGCCGGTTGAGCGTGGGCTGCAGCGTGCGCGGCAGGCGCGAGGTGGCCATGTAGGTGCCCGCAAACCGCAAGACCCGCGCCGACAACCAATAATGGCTGCCATCGGTCTCCAAATACCCCAGCTCGGTCAGGGTGAGCAAATGCCGCCGGGCGGCTGCACGCGTGAGGCCCGTGCGCTGCGACGTCAAACTGGCGTTCAGGCGTTGGCGTTCGGTGTCAAAGGCCTCGAGCACAGACAGGCCTTTGGCCAGTCCCTCTATGTAATCGGCTTTGGCAATGGTCATGGGTGGGCATTTTCAATGGGCGTGGTGAATCGGCGTGTTGATTTGGCGCGTCAGGTCGGCACGTCAATCCCCTGATTTGCGCGATGATCGCACAAAATTGCCCCTGATCGCGCATTCTTGAACACCCCGCGCTGCCAAAATCTTGGCCTGCCCCTAAGCTGGGAGGCATTGAATCAACGGAGACACCGCATGCGCAACACCCGCACCCAAGTGGCCATTGTGGGCGCAGGCCCTTCTGGCTTGCTGCTTGGCCAATTGCTTTTCAAGGCGGGCATTGACGCCATCATCGTGGAGCGCCAAAGCGGCGACTACGTGCTCTCGCGCATACGCGCCGGGGTGTTGGAGCAAGTGACCATGGACCTGCTGGACGAGGCCGGTGTGGGCCAGCGCATGCACCAAGAAGGCCTGGTGCATGGCGGCTTTGACCTGTTGTTCAACGGGGCCCGGCACCGCATCAACGTCAACGCCCTGACCGGCGGCAAAAACGTCATGGTCTATGGCCAGACCGAAGTCACCCGCGACCTGATGCTGGCGCGCGAGCAAGCGGGCCTGCCCACGGTTTATGAAGCCGAGAAGGTGCAGATCCATGATTTCGACTCTGCCAAGCCGCGTGTGAGCTATGAAAAAAATGGCCAACTGCACACCATTGAATGCGACTTCATCGCCGGTTGCGATGGTTTTCATGGCGTGTGCCGCGCCAGTGTGCCCAAAGGCGCGATCAAAGAATTCGAAAAGGTCTACCCCTTTGGCTGGCTGGGTGTGTTGTCTGACACGCCACCGGTTCACCACGAACTCATCTATGCCAACAGCACCCGTGGCTTTGCCCTGTGTTCGCAGCGCAGCGCCATCCGCAGCCGCTATTACCTGCAAGTGCCCTTGAGTGACAAAGTTGAGCAATGGTCTGACGAGGCCTTTTGGGCCGAGCTGCGCCATCGCTTAGACCCCGAAGCCCGCGAGCACTTGGTGACTGGCCCCAGCATCGAAAAAAGCATCGCCCCTTTGCGCAGCTTTGTGACCGAGCCCATGCGCTTTGGCCGCATGTTCTTGGCCGGTGACGCGGCCCACATCGTGCCGCCCACGGGTGCCAAGGGCCTGAACCTGGCGGCCACCGATGTCAAATACCTGTCCAGCGCCTTCATCGCCTACTACCACGACAAAACCGAATCGGGCATAGACCGCTACTCCGAACGCTGCCTGCGGCGCATTTGGCGAGCCTCGCGCTTCAGTTGGTGGTTCACCAGCCTGATGCACCACTTTCCGGAAAACGGCGACATCGGCCAGAAATTCCAAGACGCCGAACTCGACTACCTGGTTCACAGCCAAGCGGGCTCGCAAAACATTGCCGAAAACTACGTGGGCCTGCCGCTGAACTTCGGCGAGTAACAGGGCCGCCACGGGGCCACACAGGTTCTGGGCGCGACCCTGGCAAAGCCGCCCTTGCATGCGACATTGACCAGTTTTCACCGGCCTGTGCCACCGGTGCGTGTCACCGGCTTGCTTTCCCCGCGTGTGGACTTGGCCACAATAAGGGCTTGGTTTTCTGCCGGTGCAGGAACAGCCCTTATGAAATGAAAACATGTCTACTGTTGCCAAACCCCTGCGTGGTGTCCGAATTGTGAGCCTGGCGCTCAACGTGCCCGGCCCTGCCGCCTTGATGCGATTGGCGCAGATGGGCGCGCGCTGTACCAAAATCAACCCGCCCGATGGCGACCCGATGCAGCACTACACCCCCGACGGCTATGCGCTGCTGCACAAGGGCGTGAAACACCAAACGCTGGACCTCAAGAACGCTGCAGGCCAGGCCGGTTTGCACAAGCTGTTGCCACAAACCGACCTGCTCTTGACCTCGTTTCGGCCCTCGGCCTTGCACAAACTGGGGCTGGGCTGGAAAGCCTTGCACAAGCAATACCCCGCCCTGAGCCTGATCGAAGTGGTGGGCGCACCGGGTGCGCTGGCCGAAATTCCGGGACACGACCTGACCTACCAGGCCGAGGTGGGCCTGGTCAATGGCATGGACTTGCCGCCCAGCCTGTTTGCCGACATGGGCGGGGCGCTGATGGCCAGCGAGGCCGCGCTCAAAGCCCTGATGGCCCTCAAAAGCACCGGCCAAGGCAGCCGCCACGAGGTGGCCTTGTCAGACGCTGCCGCTTGGCTGGCCCTGCCCCGCCAACTGCACCTGACCACGCCCGAAGGTGCGGTGGGCGGTGCGCATGCGGGCTACCGCATCTATGCCTGCAAAAACGGGCGCGTGGCCGTGGCCGCCTTGGAGCCGCACTTTGCCGCCCGCCTGTGCCAAGCCGCAGGCGTGGCGCTGACCCACCCGGTGAAAGACCTGTTCAAACCCGCCACCCGCCAGGCCATTGAGCAGTTTTTGGCCCAGCAAACGCGCGCCCAACTGGACAAGCTGGCGCTGGCCCAAGACATTCCCATGATGACGCTGCCGCGCTGATGCCCATCGCCCCTGAGGGACCGTGCCGGTGGCGGTTTAAACCTTAATCCGGCAGTTGGGCAGGGCCGAGGGGCTGACGAAGCAGGTCTCTGGCCAGGCGCGAGTGCCCCCCGGACCGCCTGTCCGGGGGTGCGAGCAACAACGCCAGAGGCCTGAAGCGGCAGACCTGCGGCCGTGCAGCGTTTCACCCATGTGGTGAAGACCGTCGCAGGCGCAAGTGTTTGATTCATCAAGTGTTGAAAGCGCAAGCAAGCGGCCAACTGCCGGGTTAAGGTGAATGGCGCACGCGCCCCAGGGCAGTCTTGTGCTGCAGCAAAAGGCTTCTGGCTGGCATGTTCGCGGCCGCAGAAAACCGCTACAGTCATTGGCCTGCATG
>CAMCNQ010000034.1 GCA_945875955.1 Limnohabitans sp. Rim8
GCCGCAGAACTGGCCGCGCTGCAAGTGCGCCGCAACATCGCCACTTGCATTGCCCAAGCCGACGGCTGCAAGGCCGATGCGGTGATTTTTCGGCAAGGCTTGGTGATCAGCCCAGCGCGCCAGCGCGGCTTCACCGAAGCCGTGCAATATGCCTACGGCCAGCGGGTGCAGCTGTGGAGCGATGGTTTTTATGCCACGCCCAAAATCCACTACGACCGCACCACCCTGACCGGCAGGCCCTTTCATTACTTCGCCTATGGCGCAGCCTGCAGCGAAGTGGCCATCGACACGCTGACGGGCGAATACCGGGTGCTGCGCACCGACATCCTGCACGACGTGGGGCATTCGCTGCACACCGAGATCGACATCGGCCAAATCGAAGGCGGCTTTGCGCAAGGCCTGGGCTGGCTCACCACCGAAGAGCTGGTCTGGAACGCCAAGGGTGAACTGCTCACCAAAGGCGCGAGCACCTACAAAATCCCCACTGCGGCCGACATGCCCGCGCAATTGAACATCACGCTGTGGCACGAGGCCAACCGCGAAGACAATGTGGGCGGCAGCAAAGCCGTGGGCGAGCCGCCCTTCATGCTGGCCATCAGCGTTTACGAAGCACTGCGCGACGCCATCGCCGCCACCCGCCCGGGTCAAGCAGCGATTCAACTGAACACCCCCGCCACGCCCGAACGCGTGCTGGGCGCTATCCTCGCCCCCTGACGGCTTCTTTTTAATTGGGGTCAGATCCCAATTAATTCAACTTGAACTGATCGACCGATGAAGGACCTCCACGCTGTTTCCCATTTGCAAGGCTGGCGCGCAAGCCTGCTGTGGTTTCCTGATCCGCAACGCCCCCAAGCCCGTCACGAATCTGACGGCCTGCTGGTCACCGGCCAAAGCCCTGATGGCATCGTGCGCGTGCTGGCCATCGGGCCTTACCGCGAGCTGGCCGCACGTTACCCCGAGCTGCCCACCACCCACTGGCCCGGCCTGTGCATCGCGCCGGGCTTTGTCGATATGCACATCCATTACCCGCAAACCGATGTGATCGGCTCACCCGCCGACGGCCTGCTGCCGTGGCTTACGCACTACACTTTTCCGCACGAAAAGCATTTTTCAGATCCCGCTTACGCGCATGAAGTCACCCGCTTTTTTCTGGACGAATTGATGCGCCAGGGCGTGACCACCGCCTTGTGCTTTGCCACCGCGCACCCTGAATCGGTCGATGCGTTCATGACGCAGGCGCAAAAACGCCGCCTGCGCATGATCACCGGCAAAGTGCTGCAAGACCGCCACAGCCCGGACGGGTTGCGCGACACCGACACGGCCTTGAGCCTGCGCCAGACCGAAAACTTGATTGCCCGCTGGCACGGCGTAGACCGCCTGGGTTATGCCATCACCCCGCGTTTTGCGCCCACCAGCACACCCGCGCAACTGCACGGCGCGGGCGAGCTCGCGCAGCAGTTTCCCGATGTGTGGATTCAATCGCACGTGGCCGAGAACGTGGATGAAATCCGCTGGGTGCAAGAACTGTTTCCCGAGGCGCGCAGCTACCTGGACGTGTACGACCGCGCCGGCCTGCTGCGCAAGCGCGCCGTTTACGCCCACTGCATTTACCTGAATGAGACCGATCGCCAGCGCATGGCCGAGGTCAGTGCCACCGCCGCCATCAGCCCCACCAGCAACCTGTTTTTGGGCAGCGGTTTTTTTGACTACGCCGCCTCAGACGCGGCAGGCCTGCGCTACGGCCTGGCCAGCGATGTGGGCGGCGGCACCAGCTTCAGCCCATTTCACACCATGCACGCAGCCTACACCGTGGCCCGCCAATCGGTGGGCAGCGCAGGCCTGAGCCTGGCGCCTGAACACCTGTGGTGGCAACACACCGCAGGCGCAGCGCAAGCACTGGACTTGGACGGCAAGCTTGGCAACCTTTTGCCCGGCTGCGAAGCCGACTTTGTGGTCCTCAACCCGAAGGCCACGCCGCTGCTGGCACGCCGCACCGCGCAAACCGACACCCTGGCCGAGTGGCTGTTTGCCCTGATCGTGCTGGGCGACGATCGCTTGATCGCGCACACCCTGGTGCAAGGGGAAATCGTGAAACCCGGATTTTTGTAGGCCGCCACCTTCAGGTCAGAAGTGGCACAGGTCACACCAGGCCTGTCGGCGCAGGCGGTGACATTCGCTTGCAGGCAAGCTTCTGCAAACCGGCTTTGCATTGCGGTCTAAACAAGTGGGGTCTGACCCCGACAGCAAAAGCTTGACCTGACCCCAACACACTTTTTCCCGAACTCGGGCAAGGCCTCAGGCTCGGTTCAGTTCCCGGCCAATTCCTGCAGGCCTTGGGGGTCGGGCAAAGCCAACAGGCGACCGCCGCCGACGATCAGGTGCCGCTCGCGCAAATGGCGCAAAACGCGCGAGAAGGTTTCTGGGGCGATGCCCAGTTGGGCGGCAATGGTGCGCTTGCGTTCGGTCAGCTTGACCGCCAAACCACCGGATTGACCCGTGGGCTCGGCGTGGCGCAGCAGCCATTCGGCGCAACGCGCATCGGCATCTTTGGACAATCGGCTCACTGCCATTTCGGTTTGCTGCCGCTGCGAACGGGCCATGTCCATGAGCAGGTTTTGTGCGGCGGTTGGCATGGCCTGCACTTGGGCCAAAAATTCGGAAAGGGGGAAAAAACCTAAACTGACTTGCGTTTCAGCCACGGCGTCGACCGCGTGTGTCAGCCCCAGCAGGCCCGCCGCCGACTCCAGCCAAACAGGCCCATCCACCGTACCCAGTTGGTGCACCATGTGCCCATTGGCCATCACCCCCGAGACCACCCGGCCCTGCAAGACGTGCACAAAGTGCGTGGCCGCATCGCCGCGCCGCAGCACCACAGCCCCGGCTGGCAAGAAAGTGGCGGGTTCGGCCGAAACGGGCAAGGCGGTATCCAACATGGTGGACGAACTTTGCCAGACCTGAGGTCAGATTGCATTGACACAAATCAACCAGCGGCACGGGAAGAGCACTGTCCAGCAAAATGCCCGATGCCTGGCGGTCAAACCACCAAAATGGCGCGGAAATCGTTCACATTGGTGTGCGTGGGGCCGGTGGTGACCAAGTCGCCCAGTGGCGCAAAAAAGCCATAGGCGTCGTTGCGCTGCAGGTGCGCGTCCACCTTGAGGCCCAGCGCCCCGGCGCGGTCCAGCGTATCGGGCGTGACCTGCGCCCCGGCGTTGTCCTCGATGCCGTCGATGCCGTCGGTGTCAGCGGCCAAGGCCCACACGCCAGCCTGGCCTTGCAGGGCTTGCGCCAGCCCCAAACAAAACTCGCCCGCCCGGCCACCGCGCCCACGCGGCGTGCCAGCCGCTGGTGGCTTGAGGGTCACGGTGGTCTCGCCGCCGCTCAAAATCACACAGGGTTTTTGAAACGGCCCCAAGCCCCGGGCGGCGGCACGGGCCAAGGCCGCATGCACCTTGCCCACCTCGCGCGATTCGCCCTCGATTTCGTCGCTCAAGATGTAGGCGTTCAAGCCCATGGCACGGGCCGCATCGGCCGCTGCTTCCAGCGACTGCTGGGGGGTGGCGATCATGCCCAGCGTGTGGCCGACAAACACAGTGTCGCCGGGCTTGGGGGTTTCCCAGTCCCCTGACTTCAAGGCCTGCTCGACCTCAGGCGGCACTTGGATGGCGTAGCGCTGCAAGATGGCCAGTGCATCGGCGCAGGTGCTGGCATCGGCCACGGTGGGGCCGCTGGCGATGATGGACGGGTCGTCGCCCGGCACGTCGCTGATGGTGAGCGTGACCACCCGGGCCGGGGCGCAGGCGGCGGCCAAACGCCCGCCTTTGATGCGCGAGAGGTGTTTGCGCAGGCAATTCATCTCGGCAATATTGGCGCCGCTGGCCAGCAACTGGCGGTTGATGTCTTGTTTCAGCTGCAGGCTGATGCCCTCGGCAGGCAAAGTGAGCAAGGACGAGCCACCGCCCGAGATCAGGCACAGCACCAAATCGTCTGCGGTGAGGCCTTGGGTCAATTTCAAAATGCGCTCTGCCGCTTGCAGCCCCGCCGCGTCAGGCACCGGGTGCGAAGCCTCGACCACTTCGATGCGATCGGGCAAGCCTGCCGGGCGCGGCGGCGTGTGGCCATAGCGCGTGACCACCAGGCCAGACAAGGGCGCATCGGCCGGCCACAGGGCCTCGACCGCTTGCGCCATCGCCCCTCCGGCTTTGCCTGCGCCCAACACCAAAGTACGGCCCTTTGCAGGGTCTGGCGGGGTAGGCAAATGGGCTGCGGTGTTGTGCAGGGGCAAGGCGCGTTGCACCGCCACGTTGTAGAGGCCGCGCAAAAAAAGCAAAGGGGATTCGATGGGCCCAGGCGGCTTGCCTGAGCCAGGGTTGCGCGTGTGCGAGGGTATCGGTGCGTTCATGAAGCGATGTTAACGTCCCCAGCTGCCATCTCGTGCCCTGCCATGATCTCCAGACTGCGGCAAAGCGCCGAGTGGTCCAGTCCGGCCAGGCCGTGGGCAGCGCACACCTGCATGAGTTGTGCGGCACTGGCCGTGTGCGGCAAAGACAGGCCCATCTCGCGGGCACCTTGCAGGGCCAAGCCCAGGTCTTTTTGGTGCAGCTCAATCCGAAAACCCGGGTCGAATCTGCGCTTGACCATGCGCTCGCCATGCACCTCCAAAATCCGGCTGGCGGCAAAGCCGCCCATCAGGGCTTGCCGCACCTTGGCCGGATCGGCACCGGCCTTGCTGGCAAACAGCAAGGCTTCTGCCACCGCCGCGATGTTGAGCGCCACGATGATCTGGTTGGCCACCTTGGTGGTCTGCCCGTCGCCGTGGTCGCCCACATGGGTGATGTTCTTGCCCAGGGTCTCAAACAGGGGCTTGGCCCGCTCAAAGCTGCTGGCCAAACCACCGACCATGATGCTCAGACTGGCGGCCTTGGCACCCACCTCGCCGCCCGAGACCGGCGCGTCAAGGTGCTCAGCGCCCAGCGCGTGGATGCGCTTGGCCATGACTTTGGTCGCCATCGGGCTGATCGAGCTCATGTCGATCACCAGCTTGGGCCTGCCGTCGCTGCCCTGCGGCGAACCCTTGAGCCCGGCCGCCACACCGTGCTCGCCCAGCAACACCTCTTGCACGTTCGGCGTGTCGGGCAGCATGGTGATGATCACATCGGCACGCTTGGCCACTTCTTCGGCGTTGGTGCACACGGTGGCACCGCCTTCCACCAGATCGTGGGGCAACTTGCTGCGTGTTTGCACAAACATCATGTGCCCGGCTTTGATCAAATTCAGGGCCATGGGCGCACCCATGATGCCCAGGCCAATGAAGCCGACTTTCATGCCACTTTTTGTCATCTTGTTGCCTTGCTTGGAGGGGGTCTTGGTGTCAGCCGACACGGCTCAAACGGCGCTGCTGGGCTCGCTCTGGAGCGCGTGCAGCCAAGCCAGACCGGCTTCGGTGCCACCCGGCTGGGCGTTGCGGGGTTTGTATTCACAGCCCACCCATCCGCTGTAGCCGATGTCATCGAGCAACTTGAACACATGCGGGTAATGGATTTCGCCCGTGCCCGGCTCGTGGCGACCGGGGTTGTCGGCGATCTGCACATGGGCGATGCGGGCCAATTGCTGGCGCAGCGTGGCCGACAACTCACCTTCCATGCGCTGTGCGTGGTAGATGTCGTATTGGAGGTAGAGGTTGTCCGAGCCCACCGCGTCCATGGTCTGCAAGGCCTGCGCCGTGCGGCTGACAAAAAACCCGGGGATGTCAAAGGTGTTGATCGGCTCCATCAACAGGCGCACCCCTTTGCGCCCGAGCATGGCTGCAGCCTGGCGCAAATTGCTCACCAACGTGGCCTGCGCTTGCTCGGGGTCCACCCCGACCGGCAAGATGCCCGCCAGGCAATTGATCTGCGGCGTGCCCAACACCCGCGCGTAGTCCAGCGCCTGGTTCAGGCCTTGGCTAAATTCCACCACCCGATCGGGGTGGCACGCGATGCCGCGCTCGCCCGCCGCCCAGTCGCCCGCGGGCAGGTTGTGCAGCACCAGTTTCAGGCCACTGTCCTTGAGGGCCTTGTGCACCTCCTCGGCGGGGTGGTCGTAGGGGAACAAAAACTCCACCCCTTCAAAACCAGCGCGGGCGGCATGGTCAAAGCGCTGGAGAAAAGGATGCTCGGTGAAAAGCATCGACAAGTTGGCAGAAAAACGGGGCACAGAAACGCTCCTGAAAAAGTCAAAACTACGACCGACAAACCCCGAGGGCGCGGGAGGGGCGTTTTTTATTCGAGCAAGCCGGCCAGCTCCAGGCCCTTCAAGCCTTCGGGATGGCGACAGTCCACTTCTTCGAACTCGTTGATGCGGTCGATCTCGGTGCCCATGGCCACGTTGGTCACTTTTTCCAGAATCACTTCCACCACCACGGGTACCCGGAACTGCCGCGCCATGGCCTGGGCCTGCACCAGGGCATCGCCAATTTTTTCGGGATCGGTCACGCGCAGCGCCTTGCAACCCAGCCCCTGCACCACCGCATGGTGGTCCACACCAAAGCCCTTCAAGGCCGGGTCGTCCACGTTCTGGTTGTCAAACGCCAGCTGCACGCAGTAATCCATGTCGAACTGGCGTTGTGCCTGGCGGATCAAACCCAGGTAGCTGTTGTTCACCAGCACATGCACATAAGGCAGGCCAAACTGCGCCCCCACAGCCAGCTCTTCGATCAAGAACTGAAAGTCGTAGTCGCCCGACAAGCCCACCACCGTGCGGGTGGGGTCTGAGGCCACCACCCCTAAAGCCGCCGGAATCGTCCAGCCCAAAGGGCCGGCCTGGCCACAGTTGATCCACTGGCGCGGCCCGAACACCTTCAGGAACTGTGCACCGGCGATCTGCGACAGGCCGATGGTGCTGACGTACACCGCGTCGCGCCCAAAGGCCTTGTTCATCTCTTCGTAGACCCGCATCGGTTTGATCGGGGTTTCGGTGTAATGGGTTTTGCGCAGCATCAGGCGCTTGCGCTCGGCGCAGCGCTCGGCCCATTCCGAATAATCGCGCAGCGTGCCTGCAGCGCGCCGCTCGCGTGCCACCTGCACAAACAACTGCAGCGCCGCTTTGGCGTCCGACACGATGCCGTAATCGGGCATGAACACCCTGCCAATCTGGGTGGGCTCGATGTCCACATGCACAAAGCGGCGGCCTTTGGTGTAAACGTCCACCGAACCCGTGTGCCGGTTTGCCCAGCGGTTGCCGATGCCCAGCACAAAGTCACTGGCCAGCATGGTCGCATTGCCATAACGGTGGCTGGTTTGCAGCCCACACATGCCCGCCATCAAGGGGTGGTCGTCGGGAATGCTGCCCCAGCCCATCAGCGTGGGAATGACCGGAACGCCCGTGATCTCGGCCAGCTCGACCAGCAAGTCGCTGGCATCGGCGTTGATGATGCCGCCGCCGGCCACGATCAAAGGTTTGTCGGCGCTCATCAGCATGTCCAGCGCCTTGTTGATCTGCGCCAGGCTGGCCGCAGGCTTGTACACCGGCAGGGGTGTGTAGGTGTCGATGTCGAACTCAATCTCGGCCAGTTGCACATCGATGGGCAAATCGATCAGCACCGGACCGGGACGGCCCGATCGCATCAGGTGAAAAGCCTGCTGGAAAGTCCAAGGCACTTGCGCCGGCTCGCGCACCGTCACCGCCCACTTGGTCACGGGCTTGGCAATGCTCTCGATGTCCACCGCCTGAAAATCTTCCTTGTACAAACGTGCACGGGGCGCTTGCCCGGTGATGCACAGGATAGGGATGCTGTCGGCGATGGCCGAATACAGCCCCGTGATCATGTCAGTCCCTGCCGGTCCCGAGGTGCCAATGCACACGCCGATTTGCCCGGCACGGGCCCGGGTATAGCCCTCGGCCATGTGCGAGGCACCTTCAACGTGGCGCGCCAGCACATGCGCAATCTGTCCGCGCTTGCGAAGCGCGGCATACATCGGGTTGATGGCGGCCCCCGGCACACCAAAGGCCTGGGAGATGCCTTCTTTTTCCATCACGCAAAGTGCGGCTTCGACAGCGGTCATGCGGGTCATCGTGGTTCCTTTTGCAAAGTTGAATCAAACTGGGGTCGATGCTAGGGACCGACTTGAAGTTTGGGAATTGCATTGCAGATACTTTCATTCGATACTCTGTGTACCGAATCAACCAGAGCTTGAAATGGACCGCTTCAAGGAAATCGACGCCTTTGTGCAAGTGATGGCGCACGGCAGCCTGGCGGCTGCGGCACTGGCCGAGGGCGTGACGCCGGTCATGATGGGCCGTCGCCTGGACGCGCTGGAGCAACGTCTGGGCACGCAACTGGTGATCCGCACCACGCGCCGCTTGACGCTGACCGACCAGGGTGCCAGCTACCTGGACGAATGCCGCCAACTGTTGGCCCGTTGGGAAGAGGCCGAAAAAACCGTGTCCTCGCAACACCAACGCGCCAGTGGCCACCTGATCATTTCGGCACCGGCGGCCTTCGGTCGTTTGCATGTGGCCCCGCACGCGAGCGCCTTCCTCAAGGCCAACCCCCAGGTGCAAATCTCTTTCAACCTGACCGACCGCGTGGTCGATCTGGTGCGTGAAGGCTACGACCTGGGCCTGCGCATTGGCGGGCAGATTGACCCGAACTTTGTCGCCATTCGCCTGGCCAGCAACCAGCGTGTGGTGTGTGGCACAAAAGCCTATTTCAAAAAAAGAGGCAAGCCGCGCAGCTTAGAAGACCTGCGCGAACACAATTGTTTGGCTTTCAACCTGCAAGGCGGTCAGCAGCGCGGCTGGTACTTTGAAAAGGACGGAAAAACCGTGACCGTCAAAGTCAACGGCAACCTCGACTGCAACGATGGTGAGTTGCTGCACCGCTGGGTCAGCGAGGGCCTGGGCCTGGGTTGGCGCTCTACTTGGGAGATTCAAAAACAACTGCACAGCGGCGAATTGGTGACCGTGCTCGATGAATACGCCCTGCCTGCCTACGACATTCTGGCGGTTTACCCACAGCAAAAACACCTGCCCGCCAAGGTGCGGTTTTTCATCGAGCACCTGAAGAAAACCTATGCGCAAGCCGGCTATTGGCTACAAGCTTGACCCAGACCCCAAGGCCTGTTTTTGCATGGCGTGTGCGGCACAATACACCCGTTTCTGCACAACCAGCACAGCCCGGAAAGCCCGGCAACGCGGTGCTCGCCCAAGACTGGAATGGCCAGGCCAGTGGATTCGGCCGCGACTTGTTTCATCAACCCTGCGTACAAGTCCATGACCTCTTTGCTCATTCACCACGCCCACTGCATCGCCACGATGGACGATGCCCACACCGAACTGAAAGACGCCTCGCTGCTGATTCGCGATGGGCGCATTGAACGCATCATTCCGGCCAGTGAAAACACCGACGAACTGCTCACACAGGTTCATGAAGTGATCGACGCCCGCCACCATGTGGTGGTGCCGGGGCTGATCAACACCCACCACCACATGTACCAGTCGCTCACCCGGGCGATTCCTGCAGTGCAAAACGCCGAGCTGTTTTCCTGGCTCAAAGGGCTGTACCCGATCTGGGTCGGCCTCACGCCCGAGATGGTGCGGGTCTCCGGCCAAGTGGCCATGGCAGAACTGCTGCTGAGCGGCTGCACCACCAGCAGTGACCACCTCTACATTTACCCCAACGGCGTGCGCCTGGACGACAGCATTGAAGCGGCGCACACCATCGGCATGCGCTTCACCGCCACGCGCGGCAGCATGAGCGTGGGGCAATCCCAAGGCGGCTTGCCGCCCGACAGCGTGGTGGAAAAAGAACCGGCTATTCTGAAAGAAACCCAGCGCCTGATTGAGACCTGGCACGACGCCCGCTTCGGCGCCATGACGCATGTGGCCGTGGCGCCCTGTTCGCCCTTCAGCGTGAGCCAAGACCTTATGCGCGAATCGGCCACATTGGCGCGCGCGCACCACGTGCGGCTGCACACCCACCTGGCCGAAAACGACCACGACATTGCTTACACCAAAGAGAAATTCAACTGCACGCCCGCGCAATACGCGCAAGACCTGGGCTGGGTCGGTGAAGACGTGTGGCACGCCCATGGCGTCAGGCTTGACGACGAAGGCACTTACCTCTTTGCCAAAACCCGCACCGGCATTGCCCACTGCCCCTGCAGCAATATGCGCTTGGCCAGCGGCATCTTGCCGCTGCGCAAAATGCTGGACGCCGGTGTGCCCATTGGCCTGGGGGTGGACGGCAGCGCCAGCAACGATGGCGCGCATTTGCTGAGCGAAGCGCGCCAAGCCATGCTGCTGGCGCGTGTGGCCAAAGCCATGGCACCGCCGCGCCTAGAGAACGGTCGCACTGTGTTTGGCTGCGATCTGGGCCCCGCCGAAATGACGCCCCGCGACGCCCTGCGCCTGGCCACACGGGGCGGCGCACAGGTCTTGGGCCGTGCCCACGAACTGGGGCAAATCACAGCCGGCTTTTGCGCCGACATCGCCATGTTCCGCACCGACACGCTGAGCATGGCCGGCGGCGCGGTGCACGACCCGGTGGGCGCGCTCTTGCTGTGCGCGAGTGACAACGCCGACTACACCATCGTCAATGGCCGGGTGGTGGTGCGCCAGGGCCAGATCACCACGGTGGACATGGGGCCGCTGATCGAGCGGCACAACCAACTGGCGCTGCAACTGGCTTTGAGGTCGAAGTGATTTTTCAAGTCTGCAGATTTGAAAAATCAGGCACACAGTACAAGTGCAATGCAATAATTCACAGGCATCAAAAATTGAAGCTCATGCGGACTATTTTTTGAAAACCGTGTTTTTTTGACTCGTCACTGTCTCAGAAGCGGCCCCTTGGAATTTGCACCCATCAAGGGCTGATGGACAACACGATGGCCACCCAAACAGGAAATGCTTTTTTATCTTCGACAACAGCGACGAGGATTGGAAAGTTCACAGCGACTTGGCGCAAGGATCAAAAATCGCTCATCATTTTGACATTGGCGATGCTCTGCATGCCTTGGCGCAAGCATCTGGGAGTTTAAAGTGAGTCAACCTGAAAACCAAACCGAAGCGCGCGTAGCGCTGTTTCAAAGTCGCGAAATACGCCGCGCGCTGCACAACGACGAATGGTGGTTTGTTATCACAGACGTCATTGCCGCGCTCACGGAGACCGCGAATCCGTCGGACTATTGGAAAAAGATGCGCAGGCGCGACCCTGATTTGAGCCTGGACAGCCAAGGGGGGGGACAAATTGACCCCCCCCTTGCTCTGGCATTTGATACAGCGGGTGGACGACAAAAAATCCAGTGCTGGAATACGCAAGGCATTTTCCGCCTGATCCAGTCCATCCCCAGCCCGAAGGCCGAACCCTTCAAACGCTGGCTGGCCAAGGTAGGCAAAGAACGTCTCGACGAAATCGAGAACCCCGAGCTGGCCATGGGCCGGATGCAAGAGCTTTACGAGAAAAAGGGCTACCCCAAGGAGTGGATCGACAAGCGCCTGCGCGGCATTGCGGTGCGTCAGGACCTGACCGATGAGTGGAAGCAGCGCGGGGTCACCAATAGCCAAGAATTCGCCATTCTGACCAACGAAATCATGCATGGCACGTTTGCGCTGAAGGTGGACGAGTACAAGCAGGTGAAGGAGCTGGCGCGTGAGAACCTGCGCGACCACATGACCGACATCGAGCTGATCTTGACCATGCTGGCCGAGGCGACCACGACCAAGCTGCACCGGGACCGCGATTCTGTTGGCATGGCACCGCTCAAAAAGGATGCCAAAGATGGCGGCGCAGTAGCGGGGCGCACGCGCAAGGATATTGAGAAACAGAGTGGTCAACCCGTTATTTCGTCAGCAAACTTCAAACAGTTGGCGGTCAAAAAAGCCAAAAAAATCAAAGGTAGCGAAAACTGATTATGACCACAGATGCACTTTTCTTTTCGTTGTCGCCATTGCGCATTGCCGAGCTAATTCGCTCCGCGCAACACGCAGTCTGCTACGCCGCGCCGGGCATCCAATTGGATTTGGCGCAGGCCATGGTGGAAACGGCGGGTCGGTTAGGCAAAGAAATGCTGACCGTGAGTCTGGATTTTGACGACCGGGTCATGCGCATGGGTTACGGTGATATTGGCGCGGTGACCTTGCTGCTTGACGCTGGTATTTCGGTAAACAGTTCGCCGGGTCTTCGCACAGCTTTGGTGGTGGTGGACAACGAGGGCTATGTCTTTACACCTACTGCGCTGTACTTGGAGGCTGAGCCCTCCGATGGCGCTGCATCCAACGCTATGCGCATGTCGGGAGAACAGCTTGCGCAGGCGCTGGCCCGGCTTTCACCGACTGCCAAAGCGATTGCCGTGGCGCAAGCCAAAACCCCAGAAGCCAAACAGCAGATCGAAGCCTTGACGGTGGATGTGGTGTCTGCGCCCATCACGGTGGCAAAGCTTGCCTAAGTAAAAACAAGTTTGAAAGAGGTGCCGCCCGTGCGCTTTGATTTGGCGCGGCAGGTGCGGGTGTTTGAGCCATATTTGCAATACGTGGAACTGAGCCTGTCCGGCGCTGCCATCCAACGCCACCGTATGGCGATTCCGCTTAGCATTCAAAAACTGGGTGGCAGCAAAGACCTGGAAAGCCGTTTGCGAACCACGTTTGAGTTGATCGAGAAGGGCAGCAAGCTGTCATCCAAACCGCTGGAAGACGCATTGAACGAAATTCGCAAGAATTTCACGCCGTCACTGGGCAAGGATCATGGGCGGGTGGTGTTGAAAGCAGCCAAGCTGCATTTGGTTGCCAGGCTGACAGAATTTCGCAACAAGCTGGAGGCGCACCAGAAAGCGGTGGAGGCAGACTTGCAAAAGCACCTTGATACTTCACGGGAGCAGATCGTCGCCTACTACCAGGCGCGTGTCATAGAGGCAAAGCCCGACGCGTTGCTTGGCCAGTCACTCAACGGCGAGATTTCTGAGGCGACAGCCAAGAAGTGGCTTAACGGTGAGTTGGACAAAGTTTTCCCCAGTGCCGAATCTTTGATTCAGGAAATGAAGCTGGACGAGCGCTACAAAGACGTGACCTTTGAAACGCTGAATCGCAAGGACTTTCTGGAGTCAGTCAAAGACGCATTCCCCAACGTGGATTGGGACAAAGCGTATTCAGAGTTCAAGGCGGCGGGGCAATGGGAGTCGGACGAACCGAAAGCCAAATAGCGTCAATAAAGAACACCCGCTGACTTTGGAAAGTAGAGCGGGTGTCGGGAAGATGGATCGAGAGATATAGGATGAACCAAATCACCTCACGGCGTGGAGCCGATTTTTGTCTTTCGAGGTTAACAGTATAAGCACGTAAAAATCCATGATTTGCCCAAGCCCTGTGTCCTGTCGACCCCATGCCGAGTTGCCATCAAAACACAAGCTCAATGCGCCTCAAGCTTCTGGTGACTCAAGTGCAATCACCGCCTGCCCGATAGTCCTGTCAACCCATCTTGGCATTTCGAATGCCAATTTCAATGAAGGTGAACCTTTTTCATCGGAAAGCAGCTCGTTTGCAACCAAATTCTGCGATTGGATCGCCGCGCAAAACAAACGGGTAGAAAAGCAAGGTATCCCCGGATCTGGTGGGCAGCAGCATCTTGCGGCATTTGGGGCTGTTGTTGATTCCAGCCCCGGTAAGGGCTGAGCTTGGCTTGCCGGTGCTGCAAGCCCACGCAAGGGCCATGCTGATGCCATGTGCCGTTGCGGCCTGGTTTTGAAGTCGGCCTGCACACAGGTTGGTGGTCCCCGTTTGGCCGCTGTGGCGCAGCACAGGCCCTTTGTTTTGAGGCCATGGCGCTGGCCCATTTGCACCCCGCGCGTTGGGCGGCATAATCGCCGTGCGCTTCGTTTGACGGTGGATTGAGGCATCGGTTTGAAAACGAATATTTTTATTTTCAAATCCACTCCTTCATGCACCGAACGCTTTTTGACACGCCCATCGTGAACACCATCTTGCGGGCGTTTTCCAAAACTTTTCTCAAACTCACAGGCTGGAAGATCGAGGGCCAACTGCCCCCCGACATCGCCAAATGCGTGATGATCGCCGCCCCCCACACCAGCAACTGGGATTTGCCTTATCTGTTGATGGTGGCATTTCACTTGCGCCTGCGTGTGAACTGGATGGGCAAGAAAAGCATTTTCTCGCCGCCTTTTGGCCCCCTGATGCGCTGGCTCGGTGGCATCGCGGTCAACCGCGATCAGGCATCCAACATGGTGGACAGTTGCGCGCAAGCCTTGCTGCGTGCCCAAGGCCCTTTGCATTTGGTGATTCCGCCAGAGGGCACGCGCAGCAAAACGCGTTATTGGAAAACCGGCTTTTACTACATCGCCCTGCAAGCCAAGGTGCCCATCGTCATGGGCTACATGGACTACAGCCGCAAGCTCAGTGGCTTGGGGCCTTTGTTTTACCCTACGGGCGACATTGAAAAAGACATGGTCGCCATCAAGGCGTTTTACGCGCCTTTCAAGGGCAAAAACGCAGACCAGTTTGAAACACCGCCTGAGAGATAGGCTCAGGCGAATGGCCCTGAGACAAGCCGCCACAAAGCGGACTTCAGGTCTCCATAGCCGACCAACCGAGTCCAAGTGGTGACAGCCCATGAGAGGCTTGTTTTTATGATGAAGCCCATGAACTACGCCGCACCCGATCTCCTGTCCTTTGCCGATCAACTTTTACAAAAAGCCGGCTTGCCGTCAGACATGGCCAAAGCCGTGGCCGATGTCTTGCTCGAAGGCGATTTGCTCGGCCACACCACGCACGGCCTGGCTTTGCTCGCCCCTTACCTGACCGAGCTGGAGGCGGGCAAGATGCGAAAGGAAGGTCAGCCCTTGGTGGTGTCGGACTTTCCGGCCGCAGTGACTTGGGACGGGCTGCGACTGCCCGGCCCCTGGCTGGTGCTGCAAGCCATCGATTTGGCCTCGCAACGCGCCCGCACACAAGGCACTTGCAGCGTGGTGATACGGCGCAGCCACCACATTGCCTGCTTGGCGGCCTACCACCAGCGGGTCACCGATGCGGGCTTGATGCTGCTGCTGCACTGTTCGGACCCGAACGCGGCCAGCATTGCCCCGTTTGGTGGCTTGGACCCGGTCTTCACGCCCAACCCCATGTCGGTGGGCATCCCCACATCGCAGCGGCCGGTGCTGATTGACGTGTCCACCTCGTCCACCACCAACGGCATGACCAACCGCTTGCACAAAGAGGGCGCCTTGCTGCCGGCCCCATGGCTCATGGACGGCCACGGCCAGCCCAGCCGTGACCCGGCCGTGTTGTTCAATGAGCCCAAGGGCACCATCTTGCCGCTGGGTGGCATGGACTCGGGACACAAGGGCTATGGCCTGAGCTGGATGGTGGAGGCCTTGACGGGTGGCCTGGCAGGCCATGGCCGCGCCGATGCGCCTGAAGGATGGGGCGCCACGGTGTTTTTGCAAATCATCGACCCCCGCGCTTTTTCAGGCCAAAGCGCCTTCAACACGCAGATGGACGAAGTGTCACGCCAGTGCCACGCCTCGCGGTCCGCCCAAGCCGACCGTTGGGTGCGCACGCCCGGCGAGCGTGGCCTGAAACTCAAGGCGGGCAGTGCCAGCGAAGGCGTCGCGCTTTACCCGAACATCATGCCGATGCTGGTGCCTTGGGCCGAGAAGTTCAAAATTGCGGTGCCTTCTGCGGTCTGAGCATCAAAGGGCTGAGCGACAGCGCTCAGCAAAAAAACAACCCGGTACAAACCGGGTTGGTTGAATTTTTAAAAGCGCTTTTTCAAGACACAGGTGCAGGTTTGCGCAGCATCCGAAAAAGCAGCGGTGTAAACCACACCAATGCCGTGAGAATGGCCAAAGACAAAGCAATAGGTCGGGCCACAAAAGCGGTCAAGTCGCCGTTGGACTTGATCATCGAGGTG
>CAMCNQ010000035.1 GCA_945875955.1 Limnohabitans sp. Rim8
ATTCGCCAGAAAGCGCTTTGACCAACGCCGGCTTGCCGCGCAACCACAGCAGCCTGGAAGTTTTGCGTGAACTGGTCGAGCCGCAGGCCCATTTGGCTGTGGACACCGAAGTGTCCGCCATGCTGCGCGCTTTGGATGCTCGCTACATCCGGCCTGCACCGGGTGGCGACATTCTGCGCACACCGGCTGTGTTGCCCACAGGCCGCAACATCCACGGCTTTGACCCTTTCCGAATCCCCAGTGCGATGGCCGTTCGGGATGGCAAAGTGCACGCCCAGTTGCTGATCGACCGCCACTGCGCCGATGGCAACCCTTTGCCAGAATCGATTGCCATGGTGCTGTGGGGCAGCGACAACCTGAAAAACGAAGGCGCGCCCATCGCCCAGGCGCTGGCCTTGATGGGTGCCATGCCCCGCTTTGACAGCTATGGCCGCATCGCCGGTGCCAGCCTCATCCCTTTAGAAGAATTGGGACGCCCACGCATTGACGTGATCATGACCTTGTCGGGCATCTTCCGCGATCTGATGCCTTTGCAAATCAAGCTCTTGGCCGAGGCCGCCTTCTTGGCCGCATCGGCCGATGAACCGCTGGAGATGAACTGGATCCGAAAACACACGCTGGCCTATCAGCAAGAACATGGCTGCAGCTTAGAAACGGCATCCTTGCGGGTCTACGGCAATGCCGAAGGTGCTTACGGCGCCAATGTGAATAACTTGGTGGAGAGCAGTCGCTGGGGAGACGAGGGTGAGCTGGCCGAAACCTACAAGCGACGCAAAAGTTTTGCCTACGGCCGCACAGGCCGTGCAGTGCAACAAACCGCGCTCATGCAAACCGCATTGGCCGATGTGCAGCTCACCTACCAAAACCTGGATTCTGTGGAGTTGGGCGTGACCACGGTGGACAACTACTTTGACACCTTGGGCGGTATCACCCAAGCGGTGAAGACGGCCAAAGGGGGCAAAACACCCCCCGTCTACATTGGAGACCAAACCAAGGGCCATGCGGCTGTGCGCTCCTTGAATGAACAAGTGGCGATCGAAACACGCACCCGCATGCTCAATCCCAAGTGGTACGAAAGCATGCTGGAGCATGGCTACGAAGGTGTTCGTCAAATTGAAACGCATGTGACCAACACCATGGGTTGGTCTGCCACCACAGGTCAAGTGCAGCCTTGGGTTTACAAGCAACTGTCTGAGACCTTCATGCTGGACCCCGAGATGCGGGATCGCTTGGCGAAACTCAATCCAACAGCCTCTGCCCGCGTGGCCAACCGTTTGCTCGAAGCATCAGAAAGAAATTACTGGCAGCCTGATGCCCAGACCCTGCAAGCCCTTCGCCAAGCCAGCGAAGAATTAGAAGATCGCCTTGAAGGCGTGTATGAAGGAGTTCCCGCATGAGCGAAGTCACATTGCCTTTTCCTACGGCCAAACGGCGTATCCAGCTCGACGGCGAGGGAAGCTTGCAAGTTCAACTTGACCCCGATGTCAAGATTGGCAATGCCAAGGTCTTTGCCATTTATGGCAAAGGCGGTATTGGCAAAAGCACCACCTCGTCGAACCTGTCTGCAGCGTTTTCAAAAATGGGCAAACGGGTGCTGCAAATTGGTTGCGACCCCAAGCACGACAGCACCTTCACTTTGACCAAGAAAATGCTGCCCACCGTGATTGACGTGCTGGAAACCGTTGACTTTCATGCAGAAGAGTTGCGCGTTGAAGACTTTGTTTTTGAAGGCTACAACGGCGTCATGTGCGTGGAAGCTGGAGGTCCACCCGCAGGCACAGGGTGCGGTGGTTACGTCGTAGGTCAGACCGTGAAACTGCTCAAAGAACACCACCTGCTGGAAGACACCGATGTGGTGATTTTTGATGTGCTGGGTGATGTGGTGTGCGGCGGTTTTGCCGCGCCATTGCAGCATGCCGATCGCGCCATGATCGTCACAGCCAATGATTTCGACTCCATCTTTGCGATGAACCGCATTGTGCAAGCCATCGGTGCCAAGGCCAAAAACTACAACGTGCGTTTGGGCGGCGTGATCGCCAACCGCAGTGCAGCCACAGACCAGATCGACAAGTACAACGACCGCATTGGTTTGAAGCTGGCCGCACATTTTCCAGATTTGGATGTGATTCGCCGTAGCCGCTTGAAAAAATCAACCCTTTTTGAGATGGAGTACTCGCCTGAGTTGGAGGCCGTGCAAAAAGAATACATGCGACTGGCTGCCAGCATGTGGCTGGGTGGAGAAGCCTACTCTGCGGTCCCCATGAAAGACCGAGATATTTTTGATCTGTTGGGTTTTGACTGAGGTTTTTTACAATGAGCGAAATCAGTTACGAGCAAAGGCGCGGACAGATCGAAAACTATTTCGATCGGACGGCAGCGACCGCTTGGGCCACCTTGACCTCCGATGCGCCGGTGGGCCGCATTCGCGCCACCGTGCGGGCGGGTCGCGACCAAATGCGATCCACCTTGGTCTCGTGGTTGGGGCAAGACCTCAAGGGCAAGCGCATTTTGGATGCGGGCTGTGGAACCGGTGCTTTGGCTGTAGAAGCTGCGCGCTTGGGTGCTGAAGTCGTGGCCATTGATTTGTCACCGACTCTGGTGGACTTGGCCCGGGAACGCATTCCGGCCGATGTGGCGCACTTGGTGGAGTTTCACAGCGGCGACATGCTCGACAAAGGCTTGGGCCACTTTGACCATGTGGTGGCCATGGACTCCATCATCCATTACGCAACAGACGATGCGGTCAATGCCTTGGCGCAATTGGCTGAGCGCACAAGCCAGTCCATCGTCTTTACTTTTGCACCACGCACGCCCATGTTGGCGATGATGATTTCTGTGGGCCGCCTGTTACCCAGAAGCGACCGTGCCCCTTGGCTGGAACCCATGGCTGAGACACGCATTGCACAGTTGATGAAAACGCACGCGTCCTTGAACGGCTGGCATTGCGCCCGCGCGCACAAGGTGTCCAGTGGTTTTTACAAATCCAAAGCGATGGAGTGGGTACGCTCATGAGAGCCAAAACATTTGCCAAGTACGCCAAACAAATGCCAGCCAGTTGGCTGCCATTTGCCGATGTGGCCAGCCCGGGCCTGCCCATGGCCCGTTTGTTGCGCTTGTCCTTGTTCAAGTTCACCATGGGCATCACGACCGCCTTGATGATCGGTACGCTCAACCGGGTCATGATTGTTGAATTGTTTGTGCCCGCGTGGTTGGTGTCATTGATGCTGGCACTTCCCCTGCTTGTGGCACCGTTCAGGGCCGTCACTGGCTATCAATCTGATATCCATGTCTCCGCATTTGGATGGCGTCGGGTGCCTTATATGTGGGGCGGAACCTTGATTCAATTTTTAGGGCTTGCAGTTATGCCATTTGCGTTGCTGGTCCTGTCAGGTGGGGGACAAGTTCCTGTGCCTGCTTGGGTAGGCCAAGGCGCTGCGGCCATTGCTTTCTTGATGGTGGGCGCCGGCCTGCAAACCTCACAAACCGCAGGCCTGGCTTTGGCCACTGACCAAGCCAGCGAAGAAACCCGGCCACGGGTTGTAGCCCTGATGTACACCATGCTCTTGGTAGGGGCTGTCTTTGGAAGTTTGGTGTACAGCTTTTTACTGGCCAACTTCACACCAGAAATTTTGGTGCAAGTCGTGCAAGGCACCGCACTGGTGGTGTTGCTGCTCAACGGCATCGCGCTTTGGAAGCAAGAGCCGCGCAATCCCGAACGCGTGAAGGCCATGAAAACAGAAATTCGTCGGCCATTCAGAAAAGTTTGGGCTGAATTCATCGCCATACCCAACGCCAAGCGGTTTTTGTGGGCCACGGCTTTGGGCACCATGGCTTTCAACATGCAGGACATTGTGCTGGAGCCCTATGGCGGTGAAATTCTGAAATTGAGTGTAGGTGCCACCAGTGCTTTGACAGCCATGTTGTCAGGCGGAGGGTTATTGGGTTTTTATGTGGCCGGTCGGCAGTTGGCCAAAGGCATAGACCCCATGCGTCTTGCCGCTTATGGTGTTTTGGCTGGGTTGCCCGCCTTCGCCGCCGTGATTTTTTCAGCGCCTCTGGATGCCGGTTGGTTGTTCAGGTTTGGCGCTATGGGCATTGGGTTTGGCGGCGGCCTGTTTGCGGTGGGCACTTTGTTCACGGCCATGCGACTGGAAGCGGCATTCATCGGACTGGCATTAGGTGCCTGGGGCGCTGTGCAAGCCGCTTCCTCTGGCATGGCCATGTTCTTGGGCGGTGCTTTGCGTGATGCCGTGAACACGCTCACCTCGCATGGCGCATTGGGCATCGGTTTGACGGACCCTTCGGTGGCCTACAGTGTGGTGTACCACGTTGAAATGTTTTTGTTGTTCCTCACCCTGATCGCTGTGGGCCCCTTGGTCAAACGCAGCACCGCTTTTCACCCCTTGTCCCCTCAACCCTCGGTTTAACCGAGTCACGAATTAAATTTTTAAAGGAGAAGTCATTATGCAAACAGTAGGAAACATCACTGGCTACATCGATTTAGCCCAAATACTTCTGTACGTATTTTGGATATTTTTCGCCGGTCTGATTTGGTATCTGGTGTCGGAAAACCACCGTGAGGGCTATCCCATGGAGTCCAGCAGCAGTGGACGTGCTGTGGTCAAAGGCTTCCCCATTCCAGAGCCCAAAACATTTTTGCTCGAAGGTGGAAAAAGCGTCACCGTCCCTGACCTCAAGCGCAAAGAGCCGGCCTACAACGCCGTGGCAACCAACCCGAGTTCAGGTTCACCCATAGAGCCCAAAGGCAATGCCATGACCGCAGCGGTCGGACCAGGCGCATACACCATGCGCGAAGATGTCCCCGAGCGGACATCCCATGGCGTACCTCTGATTCAACCTTTGCGTGTCGCCAGGGATTACACAGTCGCTGCGCAGGATGTCGATCCACGCGGGTTACCTGTCATGGCTGGCGATGGCAAACAAGGTGGAACCGTCAAAGACATTTGGATTGATTCTGCTGAAATGATGTTCCGTTATTTGGAAGTCGAAATCGACGGTGGCCGCACGGTGTTGTTGCCCATCACGTTTTCCCTAATTCGCAGAAACCAAGTTGAAGTGCATGCTCTGTATGCTCGTCATTTTGCAGCTGTTCCAGCCCTGAGAAATCCAGATCAGGTCACGAAATTGGAAGAAGAAAAAATCAGTGCTTACTACGGCGGCGGTACTTTGTATGCCGATGCCAAACGCAGTGAGCCACTGATTTAAGGGTTCAAGGCCTGACAGACGCCAGTTGAATGAACCGCTGAAAGAGAGAATACAAAATGCCTATCGAAAACCTTGGCCACGAATACGAGCTTGAACCCCAGTTTGGCTTGCCTGAAAGGTTGCCCTTGGACGAGTTCATTGTTTGGCAAGGCTCTCCGGATGTCGGCGCGCTCGCGTCTTGCGCCTTTCATATCAAAAAGCTGGCCATCTATTTTGCGGTGCTGATTGCCGCATGCGCTTGGCCTGCCCTGGAAGAGGGTGCCGGTGTCATGGCGGTGCTGATGTCGATCAAATGGATTGCGCCACTGGCTTTGCTTGGTCTGGGCTCCGTGTGGATGCTGGCTTACTTGACCTCTCGCACCACGGTCTACACCCTGACCAACAAGCGCATCGTCATGCGTTTGGGTATTGTGTTCACAGTGTCGTTCAACTTGCCATTGAAGCAAGTGGCCGCAGCGGACGTTCGGATGTTGAACAACGGATTTGGTGACATCACTTTGGCTTTGAAAGGTTCAGACCGCATTGCATGGATTCATTTATGGCCCAGTGTGAGGCCCTGGAGAATTGCAAAACCAGAGCCGACTCTGCGCGCCATTCCCCATGCGCATGAGGTGTCGCTCAAATTGAGAGACGCTTGGTCTCAAAATACCGGGCAAACTGCCCATGCAACATCTACCGCTGAAACCATCAAAGCCCCATCAAATGACCTGCAAGTGAGTTTGACATGAGCCCATCGCACGCATCAGCCTTGCCGCGCAAAGCCGGAAAAGATCACTTTCCACACTGGGTTTTGTATTGCGCGGCGGGAATCATGGCGTTTTCGCTCATTTCCGTCGGCCTGATTCGCATCACCGGTAACGGGCCTGACCAAAAGGCCGCAGCACCCACAGTGCAACGCTCACTGGTTTTCCAAGATGAAAAAGATGGTGGTGTCCGAGTCAAAGACGGTGTCACAGGACAAACATTGACCGTGTTGCAAGGCGAGCAAGGCTTTGTGCGAGGTTCACTGCGCGCATTGACGCGTGAAAGGTATTCGAGGGGCATTGGTTCCGAATTGCCCTTTGAAGTGATCGCCCGCGTGGATGGCCGTGTGACCTTGCTCGATCCCAGCACAGGCCAAAGGGTGGACCTGGAGTCCTTCGGTCCCACCAACGTCGCCGAATTTGCCAGGTTTTTAGCCATGCAAGCCGAATAAGCCAGCCGTCAGACCGTTTTTCATCTCCATTGGAATTTCATTCTATGCAAGAAAATGCCACCATTGACAGCGCCGAAAAAGCATCCCAAAAAGCGGTCGAGAGCACCATGCTCAGTCCCCGCTTTTACACCACCGACTTTGCGGCCATGGACAAGTTGGACATGTCCCCCGTGCGTGCCGAATGGGACAAAATGATGGCGGAATATGAAGGAGACAACAACCACGATCATTTTCAACGCGATGAAGAATTTGCCAAGGAAGTCGCTGAAAGATTTTCCCAAGTCAGCCCAGAAATGCGCCAGGAATTTCTGGACTTTTTGATCTCATCACTCACCTCTGAGTTTTCGGGCTGCATTTTGTACAACGAAATCTTCAAAAATGTTGAGAACCCAGACATCAAACAGCTGATGCGGTACATGGCACGTGATGAATCGCGGCATGCCAGCTTCATCAACCAGTCCTTGAAAGACTTTGGTTTGGGGATTGATCTGGGGAATTTAAAGCGAACCAAGGCCTACACCTACTTCAAGCCCAAGTACATTTTCTACGCGACCTACCTGTCCGAGAAAATTGGCTACGCCCGATACATCACCATCTATCGTCAATTGGAAAAAAATCCAGACAAACGTTTTCATCCCATTTTTCGCTGGTTTGAGCGCTGGTGCAACGACGAGTTTCGCCATGGTGAATCGTTTGCCTTGATCATGCGTGCCAACCCGCATTTGCTGCGCGGCGGAAATGTGTTTTGGATCCGGTTCTTTTTGTTGGCTGTGTACGCGACCATGTTCGTGCGTGACCACACACGCCCCATGCTTCACCACGAGATGGGTTTGGAGTCGTCGACCTACGACTACGAAGTGTTCCGCATCACCAATGAAATCACCAAGCAAGTTTTCCCGGTCAGCCTGGACATAGACCACCCTGCTTTCAGGAGCGGTTTGACCCACTTGTTCCATGTGCAAACCCAAATGAATGCGGCCAAAGCACGAGGTGGCTTGGTGGGCCAACTGCAACGGGTTCGTTGGGCCATTTCGGGTGGTTTAACCTTTGTTCGCCTGTACTTTTTGCCGGTCAAGCACCATGCCTTGCCAGACGATATTCGCATGGTGCCTGCTTGGTGAATTGGCCACCTACTGAATCCGAAAGCCCAGGATGACCGACACCTTTGTTGCGTTGGGATTTGCCATTTTTATCTGGTGGTTCAGCACCGGTATCGTGATTCTTTTAAATCGCATGTCTCGCACAGCCATCACCATGAGCCTGGTCCTCTCCTCGGTGTTGTGTGTTGGTGCCTTGGCAGGACTGGCGCACACCGCACAGCAAACAGGCGTCATGGGTGCTTATTGCGCATTCACTTGTGCTCTGCTGGCCTGGGGTTGGAACGAGTTGAGTTTTTTGACAGGTTGGATCACCGGGCCTCAAAAAACAGCCATCTTGAAAAACACCACCGGATGGCCTCGGTTTGCGGCCTCCTTCAACGCGGTGGTCTGGCATGAGATGGCCATTCTCGTGGTGGGCGTGGCGATTGTGGCGATCACTTGGAATGCCCCCAATCAAGTGGGTACCGGAACCTATTTGGTTTTATGGATCATGCGCACCAGTGCCAAGTTGAACCTGTTTTTTGGGGTTCGCAATTTGAGTGAAGAATTCTTACCTGCGCATTTGGCGTACTTGGAAAGTTTCTTCAAACGCCGCCGTATGAACGCGTTTTTTCCTTTCTCGGTCGCTGCGGCCAGTGCCTGTTTGTGGCTGCTGGTGGACTACTCGGACCAACCCTTGACCACGCCCTTTCAAATGGTGGGCGCTGTGCTGGTGGGAACCCTGTTGGCTTTGGCGATTATTGAGCATCTGATGTTGGTGCTGCCACTGGACACCACTGCCCTGTGGCGCTGGGCGATTCGCAAGAACCCCAATACCGGAACAGCTGGAGCCTTTGAAGCCCAAGCGACTGCTGTCATGCCTGCCAAACTGGATTCTCATGACAAATCTTTACAAGTCAATTAACACCGATGGTGGTTTAGAAGGTGGCGGTGGACGCCAAAACCAAACATCGGGTTCATCCTCGCAGTTGTCAGACCGTGCCCCGACCGCCATAGTGATTGGCACAGGGTTTGGTGGTCTTGCGGCAGCCATTCGCTTGAGCGTGAAAGGCTACCGCGTTCAAATGCTCGAAAAACTCGATGCGCCTGGTGGCCGGGCTTATGTGCACAAGCAAGATGGATTCACTTTTGATGCGGGCCCCACCATCATCACCTTGCCACACCTGATTGCCGAGCTTTTCACCTTGTGCGGTCGTGAGATGAAAGACCATGTCGACCTGCGCTTGATGTCGCCTTTTTACCGCATCCGCTTTGACGACGGCACGCACTTTGACTACAGCAACAACGACGAGCAAATGCTCGAACAAATTGCCAAATTCAGTCCAGAAGATGTGCAGGGCTTCAAGAACCTGATGGCCGCTTCAGAGAAATGTTTTCAGCTGGGTTTTGTGGAATTGGGCATGGTGCCTTTTGAAACCCTTGGCGATGTGGTCAAGGCCATGCCCAACTTGGTGCGCATGCAAGCTTGGCGCTCGATTTACAGCATGGTGGCGCAGTACATCAAACACCCCAAGTTGCGCATTGTCATGAGCTTTCATCCCTTGCTCATCGGTGGCAATCCTTACTCAGTCACTTGTGTTTACTCACTCATCCATTCTTTGGAGCGCCGCTGGGGGGTGCACTCTGCCATGGGGGGCACTGGTGCCATCGTGCGTGAACTGGTGAAGTTGCTCGATGAACGCCAAGTGCCCATCCGTTACAACGCACCCGTGACACGCATTCGTGTCGAGGATGGCCGCGCCAAAGGCGTCGAGCTGGCCAGCGGTGAGTTCTTGCCGGCTGACATTGTGGTGAGCAATGGCGATGCGTCTTGGACCTACCGACACCTGATTGAGCCACAGCACCGCAAGCATTGGACCGACAAGCGCATTGCCAAAGGCAAATATTCATCGGGCTTGTTTGTTTGGTACTTTGGCACCAATCGCAAGTACGAAGACGTGCCGCACCACATGATGGTCTTGGGGCCGCGCTACAAAGGCTTGCTGCAAGACATTTTCAAAAATCACAAGCTGTCCAAGGATTTCAGCTTGTATTTGTACCGTCCCACCGCCACCGACCCTTCTCTGGCGCCCGAGGGTTGCGACAGTTTTTATGCACTCTCGGTGGTGCCCAACTTGAGCAGTGAGACCGACTGGCCGGCCATCACCGAGCAGTACCGTGATGCGATTGCCACGGTACTTCAAGAAAGTGTGCTGCCTGATTTGAAGCAGCACGTGGTGTCCTCCAAAGTGACGACGCCGCAAGATTTCCAAGACCGCTTGTGGTCTTACAAGGGTGCCGGTTTTGGCCTTGAACCCATCTTGGTTCAAAGTGCATGGTTCAGACCCCATAACCGGTGTCAAGATGTGAAGGGCTTGTTTATGGTGGGTGCCAGCAGCCAGCCCGGCGCAGGCGTGCCCAGTGTGTTGATGTCTGCAAAAATGCTTGAACAGGTGGTTCCCGATGTCAAATCCTTCGTCTGATTCTGGCTTGAATTCAGCCCCGGTGTCTTTGCCTTATGACTTAGAGGCCTGCACCGAACTCATGCGTGGAGGCTCGAAATCTTTTTTTGCCGCCTCTCGGTTGTTACCCGCTCGTTTGAGGCCACCGGCGATTGCCCTTTACGCGTTTTGCCGCTTGGCCGACGACGCCATTGACGAGGGTGATGACCCGGTCTTGGCCATGGTCGATTTAAAGTCGCGATTGGCAGCCATCTACGCCGGACGCCCTGGCGCAGAAGACGCAGACCGCGCGCTGACGATTGTGGTTCATCGCTACGCTATCCCCAGTGGTTTGCTGGAGGCCTTGTTGGACGGGTTTTTGTGGGATTCCCAAGGCCGTCGCTATGAAACCTTGGCCGATGTGGAGGCTTATGGTGCCAGGGTCGCTGGTACCGTGGGCGCCATGATGTCGCTGATCATGGGCGCAGGCTCTGACACAGCCATTGCCCGCGCTTGTGAGTTGGGTGTGGCCATGCAACTGACCAACATCGCCAGAGACATTGGCGAGGATGCACGCAACGGCCGCTTGTACGTTCCGCGTGCCTGGTTTCGCGAAATTGGCATGGACGCCGATGCATGGTTGGCTGAGCCGGTGTTTGACGCACGCATTGCGGGGTTTACCCAGCGCTTGCTTTTGCGCGCAGACACGCTGTATCAGCGTGGCGAATTTGGCTTGTCTGAATTGCCCTGGGATTGCCGCCCGGCCATCCAAGCTGCACGTTTGGTTTACGCAGAAATTGGCAAACAGTTGGAGCGCCAAGGGCTCAATTCGATTGACCGTCGCACCGTGGTGTCCACTGCGCGAAAACTGGCCCTGATTGCGCGTGCCACCTCGGCTGCCCTCAAGCCACCCAGTGTTCCAGCCATGCCGCTAAGCCCCGTGCCCGCGATTGATTACCTGGTCGACATGGTCAGCAAAGAGCGCCATCTGATTGACGGCAACAAGATCTGGACGGTTCCGGTCCGCAGTTTCGACCAACGCGTGGAGTGGATGTTGGATTTGTTCAGCCGCTTGGAGCAGCGTGAAAAAGCCGAGCGCTGAACGTCCGTGTCTTTGAAAATCATAGAAGTCTTGGTGCTGCTGATCGCTGGCGTTTTGTTTGTGATTTGGCAGTGGCGGGATTTGAAAAAAGCGCGAGAAATCACGCGTCAGCAAAACGAAAAACGGCAACGCATGCAGACCGCCACCACACCTGCCCAAACTTCTGAACGAGGCACACCAATTCAAGGCGCTGAGAAAGGACCAGATGGGGGCTAATCTGAAGGTGTTGCACTTGGTGTGTGCCTGCATGTTTTTAGGCAATGTCATTGTCAGCGGCATCTGGGCTCTGTTGGCAGAACGCACGCGCAACCACAGCATCATTGCGTTCAGCAACCGCTTGGTCTTGATCACCGATGCTTTGTTTACCTTTGCCGGTGCTGTGGGCGTGGTGTGGACAGGTCATTTGATGGCCCAACCTCTTGGGGGCGAGGCCAGCCAACCCTGGATTCAATGGTCCTATGCCTTGCTCAGTTTTTCCGGTTTGATTTGGATCGGTGTGTTGGTCCCCATTCAACTCAAGCAGCGCGCCTTGCTGCGCCAAAGCACCATCCTTGGAGAAGACTACTGGCGCTTGTCGCGCATCTGGCAAATTGCGGGCGCTGTAGCCACTTTGTTGCCGCTGCCCATTGTGTACCTGATGGTCACCAAGGCGGGTTAAAAAAGCGGCTACATGAGCTCACCTGGCCACCCACCCAAGCCCGTTTGGGGAAAAAGCAAGACCGTTGTGTTGATCACAGGGGCCGCTTCTGGCATTGGTGCAGCAACGGCCTTGGAGGTGCTGGCTCAGGGCGGCATACCGGTTTTGGTGGATTGTGATGCACTCCCCTTGGCCGAAATGGCACAGCGCTGTGGGCCCGACACCTTGCACTTGGTGGCCGATGTCACTCAGGCCGAAGCCATGCATGCGGTGGTGGCCCAAACACTGTTGGTGCATGGCCAAATCGATGTGGTTTTTGCCAATGCGGGGGTGGCTGCTTTCGGGCCATTGGCCTATGTAGATCCAGCCGCTTGGCGTCGCTGCATAGAAGTGAATGTGTTTGGGGTTTTCAACACCGTGCGGGCCGCCTTGCCTGCTCTGATGAAGCAACAAGGCTATGTGCTGATCAATGCCTCTGTGTCTTCGTTTGCACACCCACCGGTGATGTCGGCCTATGCGGCCAGCAAATCGGCCGTAGAGGCGATGGGCAATGCATGGCGCATCGAGCTGGCAGCACATCAAGTGGGCGTAGGCGTCTTGCATGCCGGTTGGGTGCGAACGCCCTTGGTGACTGAGGGCGCACTGCACCCGGGTTTTGTGCGCTTGCGCGCCACCATGCCAGGTCCATTGAACAGCGAGTCATCGGCGCAAGATGCAGCGGTTGCCATTGTGCGCGGCATGGCCAGGCGCGAGCGAAGAATTTGGTTGCCCGGCTGGATGCGCATTTTGTTTGCATTGCGCGCCCTCTTGCACCTGCCTTTTGCAGAGCGCCAATTGCTGCAGGCAGCACCTGAAATTGAGGCCCTTTACTTGGAAGGTTTGGCCTCTGAAGGGGCATTGGCCTCCAGCTTTGGGCCCCGAGAGCGCGAACGAACACTGCAGCGGGCCAAACACAACATCTAGGATTTCAAGCCCGCCTGGGCATGCGCCAAGGCAACATCAGGCGCACGGGCCATGAGACCAAGCGTGGAATGTCCAAAGACTCGTGCACCGCTGTCACCTGCTCCGACTGCCATTGGGTGCGCAGCAATGAGCGCACATAAAAGGGCGTGTCTTCCAAGGTGCTGATGATTTCTGGCGCTTGGCCCGCTTCGCTGGACATGTTGCGTGCAATGCGCCACCCCGATGGCGGCAAACGGTGGCGAGGTGGCGCATCAAATGCCGTATGGCTGCCATCCGGCGAAAAGCGCTGTGCCACCACCCGCCCAGGGCCCGTCAAAGGCCTGACGTCGTAAACCACATTGGTGTCGCCATTGGCCATCTCTGCACGCGCCCAATCCCAATCTTTGAAACCGTTTTCCACTGGCTCGTCGCCTTCGTTGGAGTCCAAATAGGCGTGACCGCGCCAACTCAGGTGCGGGCTGTTCATGTCCACCTCGATGCGCGAACAGGGGGCAATCGGGCCCCAACGGTGAAGCCCCTGGTGGTCCAAAGGCGTGACAAACTGGCACAACCCCTCGGGGCGCACGGTGACACGGCCACGCACACGCATGGGCAATGGGACGTTGACTTCGTCAATTTCGATCGTCAAGACCTGGCCATCCCAGTGCAAACTGCTGGGGCCAATGCGGAAATGCTGCGCAGTGCGCGACACGTGGGAACGGCCCCGCTCGGTCATGGTCCAGCGCTTGCCCCCTTTGCCGTACAAAGCAACGTTCACGGCACAAAAGTTTTCGGGGTCGGCCACACCAGAACCTTGGCGTCGCGCCCAAGCGTAATAAGGTGAAAAAACACTGCCGACAAAGGCAATGATGGTCAGGCCGTGCTGGCCATCGTCGCTCAAGGCATCGACATACCACCAGAGATAACCACCCGGCGCGACGGTTTGGTCAAACCGAGGTCCGCCATCAGCGTCGCGGCCGCCAAACGCCCCGACATGGCTGCCATGGGCACGCCCGGCCCCGGGTGCACGCTGCCCCCCGCTGTGTACAAGCCCGGTACTTTGCTGCGCGCACTGGGGCGCGAGAAGGCCGACATCCAGCCGTGCGTCGCTTGGCCATAAAGCGCGCCCCCACTGCCTGGAAACAGGCGGGCAAAGTCCTGTGGCAAGGTGCGCACCACTTGTTGCGGCGAAGCTGTTATCTCCAAGCCACAGCGACGCATCAGCGCCAGACTGTTCGATTCGCATGCTTGAACCTCCGAAGGATTGAATGGGCGCACATCGCCATCGGCTGGCGCATTGACCAAGCACAACAGCCTTTCCAGGCCCGGCTGGGCCAGACCCTGGTCGCTGCGGTCTTGGGCGCAGACGTAGACCGTGCCCTGTGTGGGCAAATGGCGTTTGTTGAAAATATCGTCGAATTCACGGCGATAGTCTTGGTTGAAAAAAACGTTGTGACGCACCAGCGCAAACCCCTGGGTTTGCGCATGCATGGACAAGGTGAATGCCGACAGGGATCGCTGCGCAGGAGGCACAGGCGCAAAGCGGCTCATCAGATCTTGACCCAACAGGCCTTGGGCCAGCGCAGCGACATCGCCATTGAAAACCACATGCTCAGCCTGCACCCGTTCACCCGAGTCCAATTGCACGCCGCTGACCCGGCCACCCTCGGTCAAAATGCGCTCGCAGCAGCTGGTGTATCGCAGCTTGACCCCTCGTTTTTCAGCCAATTGGGCCAGCGCCTGCGCCACCTGGTGCATGCCGCCTGCGACCGACCAAACCCCGTCGAGCTCGACTTGCGCCACCAACATCAAGGTGGCCGGTGCAGACCAGGGCGAAGAGCCGCAATAAGTGGCATAACGGCCAAACAGCTGCTGCAAGCGCGGGTCGTGAAAATGCCGCCCCAGGCTACGCCACAAACTGGCAAAGGGGCCCAAACCCGTCAACGTGGCCATCCCCTTCAAACCCAAATCGCCCACCATGCTCAACAAGTCGGGACGTTCGCTGCGGATATAGGGTTTTTCCAAGGTGTTGTACAAATCTTTGGCTTGTTTGCAAAAGCCCAAAAAGCGCCGCGCCTCCTCTGGACTGCTGAATTGGGCAACAGCATCGGCCGTGCGTGACGTGTCGGCATACAGGTCCAGTGTTTGTGAACTGCCCGCCCAGGCATGTCGTGCCAAAACCCCAATGGGCTCAAGTTGCAAAATACCTTCAAGTGAAGTGCCCAATTCCTGCAGCATCTGGTCCAAGACCCAACGCATGGTGAAAACCGTGGGCCCGGAATCAACACCTACGCCATCGACCTGCACTTGTCGAATTTTGCCGCCAGGGGTCTCGGCACTTTCAAGCAAAGTCACATCCAGCCCATGGTGAGCCAAAACCAGGGCACTGACCAATCCCCCAATGCCAGCCCCCACCACCACCACGCGCGGGGTTTTCAGGGCTTTATGCATAGGATTTGCCTTGCCACTGGCCCTGCACTTGCAAGGGCACAAAGCGGGCAAACATGGACTCGGCAAAATAGCCATTTTGAGCGGCCGCCTGAATCGCCTGCAAATGGGCACCCGAGCGCGCATAGGCGTTCATATCGGCCACGCTGTCCCAAATGGTGAAAGTGGCTTGACGCAAGAAAGGCGCCTCCCCAAGGCCCACCGCCAATTGACAGCCTTGAACACCTTGCAAGGCACGTTCTGAAGGGGGCGCATGACGCCAAAATGCCGGCGCTTTGCTGAACTTGATCGAGGCCCTGGTGAGGGCTGCAACCGGGCCATGGACGGGCTCGGCAGCAGGAACATCGAGCGCCAAGCCATCCCAACTGCCACGGCATGACCAAGTTTGCAATTTGACACAGCAAAATTCTCGAGATCGCCCTTGGTATTTT
>CAMCNQ010000036.1 GCA_945875955.1 Limnohabitans sp. Rim8
CCATGTTGGGCCACTTGCCGCACCAAGGCTGGTTTGCTGGCCCCTCGGCACAAGACGCGCAAATGGTCAAAACCGCTTTGCAAGCCACCCAGGCCTGGGATTGGCGCGAGCGCCGTTTGGCCGAACTGTCGGGCGGTGAGCGCCAAAGGGTTTTGCTGGCGCGTGCCATGGCCACCCATGCGCCCGTGATGCTGATGGACGAGCCGCTGACCAATCTGGACCCGCCGCACCAGGTCGACTGGCTGGAGCAGGTGCTTTGCCTGCGCGAACTGGGCACCACGGTGGTGAGTGTCTTGCATGAAATCGGCATGGCGCTGCATGCCGACCACATCGTCGTCATGGCGGCAGGTCGGGTGCTCCACCATGGCCGGGCCCAAGACGCGGCCACCCATGCGGCCATAGAAGCGGTTTTTGATCACCGCATCCGCATTCAAGCCATCGAAGGGCAATGGGTGGTTTTGCCAAAGATGTGAGAGCTGACGCATGGCCTCAGGCATGCCCCATCGTTCAGCGCGACCAGAGGTATTTCAACGCCAGAGCGGGTGACTTTGCCGATGACGGTGTGGGCATCACCCACGACCTTGCCTGAGTAAGAAACCTCAACGGCACTTGTTCAGCGGCCAAGGGCACCCCCCCAATTGGGGTGGCCGACGCGATGGCCGTTTGGTGGCCGGCCTGACACAAAAATGCCAAGGACTGGCATAGGCCCACCGAGCGCTACAGCCGCTTTGGGCCCAAAGTGTACGCAACCGCACCTTGCCTCCAAATGACTGGCCATGGATTCAAGTGCCAATGACTTGGATCAAGTTTGAACCGCGCCAGGGCTGGCTCAATGCGTCTTGGTTCATAGACAGGTTCGGACTCTTTCATGGCAATGTGGCACAGCCCTCGCAGACTTTGGCTTGGCACCGGCTTTCTTTTGGCGGCTTTGCTCGCCCTGGGGTACTGGCTATGGCCTGCGTCTGCTGTGCCTGTGCTGCTGCTGTCTGCGCGCGAGATGGTGCACAGCATTGTGGCCACGGCCACTGTGCAAACCCAGCACAGGGCCAACGCCGGGGTGCAAACGGCAGGCAAGGTGTTGGCGGTCAATGTCACCGAAGGGGCGCATTTCAAAGCGGGCCAAACGCTGTTGCAATTGGACCCGCACGAGGCCAAACTGGCCTTGAACGCCATGAATCTGGGGGTGGCACAAGCGAATTTCAAAATGCGCCAATGGCGTGAAGTGCAGCTGCCCAGTGTCCTGGCCAACGAACAGCAGGCGCATGCGAATTTGGTTCTCCTCAGTGCCCAGTTGGCGCGCCAGCTGGACCTGTACCACCAAGGCTTCACGGGTCAAGCCGCGCTGGAAGAGAGCATTCGGGCTTTTCGGGTGGCCGAGGCTCAGGCCAGCAGCGCGCAGTCGCTGCGCCAATCTCACGAAGACCAAGGCCTGGAGCAGCAACTGGTCCAAAGCAGCTTGGATTTGGCGCGCACCCATGCGCTAGAAGCCCGCGCCCGTTTGGCTTACACCCGTGTGCTGGCACCTTTTGAGGGCTTGGTGGTCAGCCGCCATGTGGAGCCGGGCGACGTGGTTCAACCTGGCAAAACCTTGCTGCTGCTGGCCCCTTTTGGCCTGACCGAGTTGGTGGCGCACATCGATGAACGCCATTTGTCGCTGTTGCAGCTGGGCCAAAGTGCGCAGGCTTCTGCGGATGCTTTTCCCGATCGGCGTTTCCAGGCCCAGCTCATGGCCATTGCCCCGGGTGTGGACGCCCAGCGTGGCTCTGTGCAAGTCAAACTGCTGGTGCAAAACCCACCTCTTTTCTTGCGGCAAGACATGACGGTGTCGGTCGAGATCGAAGTGGGGCGGCAGTCTGCAGCGCTGGCCGTGCCCTTGGCGGCGGTGCACGATGCGGCGACGGCCCAGCCCTGGGTGTGGCGCGTCAATGCGGCCTCCAAGCTGGTCAGTGTCCCGGTGCAATTGGGCTTGCGCAGCGGCTCTTGGGTGCAGTTGGTCACAGGTGTTGAGGCGGGTCAACAGGTGTTGGCCGATGCCGGCCTTGGCATGAAAGCGGGCCAAAGGGTGCGCGGCCTTGCCCTTCAAACCCAGGCTCCATGATGCTGCTGGGCCGTTGGCAACCGTTTGAATGGACCGTCGCTTCGCGATTTTTACGCGATGGCCGCCTGCAAAGCCTGTTCATCATGTCGGGTGTGGCCATCGGCGTGGCCGTGATCGTGTTCATGTCGGCCCTGATGGAGGGCTTGCAAGCCAACTTGGTCAAACGCGTGTTGACGGCGCAGCCACACATTCAGGTCGTGCCGCCCAAAGAGGCGGTGCGCATACAGCACGCCAGCGGCGCGGCGCTGCATGCCGTCGCCTTGCAAGCGCCTTCGCAGCGCTTGCAATCGATAGACCAGTGGCAGGCCCTGCTCAAGCAGTTGCGCGCCATGCCCGATGTGAGGGTGGCCTCGCCAGCGGTCTCCGGTTCCAGCTTTGTATTGCGCGGCACCACCAGCCGCTCGCTGAACCTGACGGCGGTTGATTTGTTGCTGCATGAGCAAATCGTCCACTTGTCCGAAAAAGTGGTGGCTGGACAAGCCCGACTGGATGCCAGTGACATCCTGATTGGCACCGAGTTGGCACTCGACATGGGGGTGACGGTGGGGGACAAGCTGCTGCTGCAAACCGGCATGGGGGCGAGCCACTATTTTGTCATCGCAGGCATCCTTGACTGGGGCAACAAAGGTGCCAACCAGCACAATGGTTTTATTGCGTTGCACAGCGGCCAAAGTTTGCTGGGCTACCCGGGTGGGGTGACCCGCATCGACCTGACGGTGGGCGACATCTACCAGGCCGAAGAGGTGGCTCAGCGTATCCAGACCGATACCCATTTGCAGGCCGACAGTTGGATCAGCACCAACGCCCAGTTTTTCAGCGCCGTCCATTCTCAGAGCATGGCCAACACGGCCATTCGCTTTTTTGTGGGCTTGTCGGTGGCTTTTGGCATCGCCAGTGTGCTGGTGGTGTCGGTGGTGCAGCGCTCCAAAGAGATTGGTATTTTGCGTGCCATGGGCATCTCGCGTGGCCAGGTCATGCGGGTGTTTTTATTGCAAGGCGGTTTGCTTGCTTTGGGTGGGGCGGTGCTGGGCTCGGCGCTGGGCGTGCTGGCGCTCAAGCTGTGGCTGGCGAGTGTGCGCAGCGCCGATGGCTCGCCCATGTTTCTGATCCACATTGACGCGGCCATGCTTTTGCAGGCCTTGGCGCTGGCCACCGTGACGGGCTTGTTGGCCGCGCTGGCCCCTGCCTTGCGTGCCGCGCGGCTTGACCCCGTGGTGGCCATAAGGGGCTGATGCCTTGCCCAACGACATGATCTCGAACGGTCTGAAACCCTTGAAACCCGAGCCCCATCCACATCCTGTCGTGCAGTTGCGCCAAGTGCGCAAGTCGTTCAATGTGGGCCTGCCCACTGAAGTGGAAATTTTGCATGGCATTGACTTGAGCCTGCTGGCGGGCGAGTTTGTGGCGGTGATGGGGCCGTCTGGCTCGGGCAAAAGCAGCCTGCTCAACCTGGTGGGCTTGCTCGACAGACCCACCCAAGGCTTGCTGCAAATCAAGGATTTGGAGACCACCACCTTGAACGACCATGACCTGACGGCCTTGCGCGGGCGCAGCATCGGCTTTGTGTTTCAGTTTCACCACCTGATTGGGGCGTTCAGCGCCCTTGAAAACGAGATGCTGCCCATGGTGGGCATGCATGGCTTTGCAACGGCTGAAATCGCTCAACGTGCTGGCGATTTGATCGAGCGGGTGGGCTTGCAAGCTTGGCGCGACATGCCGGTGACCCAGCTGTCAGGCGGGCAGCAGCAGCGCGTGGCCGTGGCCCGCGCCCTCATCATGCAGCCCTTGTTGTTGCTGGCCGATGAGCCCACAGGCAACTTAGACACCCAAAGTGCCGATGCGGTGTTTGAGCTGTTTCGTCAAGTCAACCGCGAGCATGGCACGGCGGTGCTGTTTGTCACGCACAACCCCTTGCTGGCCGAGCGCTGCGACCGCACCATCGAAGTGATCGATGGGCAAGTGGCCCAGGCGCTGGGCTAAACTTTGGGTCATGGAACTCAAAATCACCGTCTACTCCAAATCCGCCTGCCCCCAATGCGAGTCCGCCAAGATGCTGCTCAAAACGCGTTCGATTGATTTTGAAGAAATCAAAATCGACGGCGAAGCCGAGCGCATGGCGTTCTACGAAAAATGTGGCCCCTCGGTGCGCCAGATGCCCCAAATTTTCATCAACGACCAGCGAGTGGGGGGCTTGGCTGGCCTGCAAGCCGCCTTGACCCAACTGGGCCGTTGAAACCGGACAGCTTGGGCCTTGTGCAGGCCCCTTGTTTCAGGTTGAAGCGGCGCTGGGGGCGTTGATCTGCGGCTTGGCTGGCGCGGCCTTGACAGCAGATTTGGATGCGGCTTTGGCGACCCATTTGGGGGCAGGTTTGGCCTCTTGCGCCTCTTGCAAAAACATCAAGGTGTCCACATGCGCCATGAAGCGGTGCAGGTAGTCCAATGAGAGGGCTTGCATCAGGTCCAGTGAGCGCAAAACCAGCATGTGCGAATTGATGGGGCCGGCATTTTGGGGCGCTTGGGCCAAGGCCTGGCTCACTTGTTTTTGCACGCGCAGCTGGCCCAGTTGCTTGCGAAACGCCTGAACCCGTGGGCTGTCCTGACGCCAGCTGCTGGCTTCGGGTTTGTCCGCCGCTTCGGGGTTCAGGGCTTGCAGCAAGGCCTTGAAGGGCGATGGCGATGTGGGGTGCAGGGCTGGTTTGGCCGCTGCCAAGTCTGCGCGGGCCTGCATGCGCAGCTTTAAGTCTGAAAGTGCCTCGTGCAGCTTGGCATGCAAGCGGGCTTGTGCCGCCCCTGTTTGCAGGTTGGCGCGCGTGGCCAAAACGCCAATGTAATGCCAGCGCACGGCATCCCGCTGGGCTGCCCCCGCCGCTTGCAGGTCGGCCATCAGACTTTGCCAGTCCTCTGGACCATTGCCGGGGTTGACGCTCGTGTCGAGCGGCTTGGTGGCCGAAGACATGGCTTGCTGCATGGCTTGCTTCATGGTTTGTCAGGTCGCGATGGCGCAGCCTTGACTTGGCCGGTGGCTTTGTCGGCCGCCTGGGCTTTGGGCACGGGGGCCATTTCGACCCGGCGGTTTTGGGCGCGGGCTTGTTCGTTACGGTTGGCCACCAGCGGTTGTTCTTGGCCAAAGGCTGCGGCAAACAGCATGGTCGGCGGCATGCCTTCTTCAATCAGGGTGCGGGTGACGGTCAAGGCCCTTTGCGCCGACAGCTCCCAGTTGTCGGCAAACTGGCGGTTGCGGCTGCCCACGGCTTTGTCGTCGGTGAAACCACTGACCATCAAGAGGTCTTCGCGCGACTGCAGGTAACTGCGCAGCGGGCCCACCAGGCTTTTGAGCAGTTGGCGGCCTTCAGGCTGGAGTTGGGCCGAGTTCAAATTGAACAGGAGCTTGCCGCTGATGCCGATGCGCCCGTTGTTCAAGGTGATGCGCCCGCTGGCCAAGGGCACGGCCAGCGCTTGCTCCAAAGACTGGCGCTTTTGTTCTTCGATCTGGCGCTTTTCGACCTCGGACTCGAGCTTGGAGGCCATGTCCAGTTGGGTCGCCATGACACCCACCAGCAGCAGCACAAACGCCCCCAACAGGCCGGTCATCAGGTCGGCAAACGAAATCCAGGTGGGGTTGCTGGTGTCGATGTCGGTGTCCAGCTCTTGCATCAGGCGGCCCCCTCGGCCTGGCGCTGTTGCAGGGCTTGCAACACGTCTTGCTGGCTGCCAATGCTCAGCTCGATGATCTCGCGCGCCTGGGCCACGTAGTAAGCCAGTTGTTCATCGCTGCGGCTCATGGACTTGTCCAGCGCCAACTCGATGCGCTGCAAATGGGCCATGAGTTGCTGGTTGGTGTCGCTGAAAGTCGAGACGGCAAAGCCAAAACTCTCTCCCAAGCTGGCCACGTCCACCGCACTGGCGGTGACTTGGGCGGCGATCTCGCCGAGTTTGCCGGTCTCGGCACTCACCTGGGCTTGGAATTGGACGCTGGTCTGGGTCAAGCTCTCTTGGCTGGCCAGAACCATGGCGTCGATCACCCCGCGTTGCGCGGTGGAGGCGTGGTGGATGGCATCGAGCAGCTTGTTCAGGGTGTCCAAAATGCGGGTGCGCTCTTCAAGCAAGGCGTTGTCGCGCGCCACACCGAGCGAGATTTCTTGGCGCAACTGGCCAATCACCTGGGCGGCGGCTTTGGGCGCTTCGCCAGCGGTTTCTATCAAGCGGGTGATGGGCGCTTCCAAGGCCGTGCCCAGGGTGCTCAGGTGCGTGGTGAGGCTGGTTTGCAGTTGGTCGAGGCGCGCCACGGCGGCTTGGCCGCGGGCGTCTTCGGCCTCGCGCAGGGCCATCAGTTCATGCCGCAGCAAGGCGGCCAAGGCCTCGGCGCGCTGGTTGTGTTGTGTGGCCCATTCGGCCTCTGAGGCCAAGCGGGCGCTGAGCAGGTGCTCGTTGCTCTGCATCAGGCGGTTGATGTCGGCCAAGGTCTGGCTGGCTTGGCTTTGGGTGCTTTGGGTGATGTTGTGCGCGGTCAGGGCCAACTGCTCGCAAACGGCTTGCTGTTGTGCCAAAGTTTGCTCACCCGCGCTTTGCCACTGCGTCGAGAGTTCGGTGGCCATGCTTTGCAGTGCGGACGTCCAGCCCGCCACACGCGTTTGTTCGGCTTGGTTTTGTTGGCTGAGTTGCAGGGTATAGGCGCTGTGGACAGCGTCCACCAGGCCTTGGCTGCGTTGGTCAAAGCCTTGGCTAAAGGCTTCCAAGGTCTGGCCCACCCCTTTGAGCATGACCGCGTTGGCGTCTTGCTGTTGGGCCAGGGCCATGCTGGCGGTTTGGCTCACTTGCTGGGTGGTGGCGCTCAGTTGGGTGCTCAGGTGGTCCAGCTGTTGTTGGCTGTTGTTCAGCAATTGGGCGCCCAGCTTGTCGGCTTGCTCGGCCAGCTGGCCCATGGTGGCTTGCACCAGCGGTTGGATGCCGTCGCTGGCCAGTTGCAGGCTCTGGCTCAAGCTGGCGCGCAACGACTGGTCGACCGACTGCGCCAAGCCTTGGTAAGCGCTGTTGGCTTCTTGGTGAAAGCGCTCTTGCTTGGCCAGCAGCTGGTCATTGAGTTGTGCACTCGATTGCGCCATCTGCGCCATCAAGGCTTGAATTTGCTGCATGACTTCGGGCAAGGCCTTGGCTTGTTGCTGCAAGGCCTTGAGGGTTTCTTGCCGCTGGTGGCCCAGCGAAAAAACCCTTAAGTGGGTGGCGATGAGGCTGTCCAGCAGCTGGGCGGCCATGGCGCGCTCGCGCCGCGACAGGCTGCTCATCAAGCCCAGCATGGCCGAAGTCGCCACCCCGGCCACCGAGGTGCCAAAGGCCAGGCCCAAGCCCTTGATGGGCTCGGAAAACGCCGCCCGCATGCCCGCGATGCTGCTTGAGCCCTCGAGCGCAAACACCGCCCCATTGAGGGTCACGACCATGCCAAGGAAGGTGCCCAACATGCCCAGCATGACCAGCAAGCCGACCAAATAAGGCGTGAAGGCAGGGCCGGGCAAGCCCACTTTTTCGCCCTCGACGCGCAGGCGAATCGGGTTTTGCAGGGCCGCTGGCAAGGTCACCAGCCAATCGTTCAAGGTCTCCAATTTGTCGGGAACTTTGGCCAATGCGTGCTGCAAGGCCAAGGTGCTTGCGCGGTAGCTGCGCAGCTCCATGGCCGCAAACACATAGACCGCGCCAATCAGCGCGGTCATGACCAAAACCAGCCAGTGGCTGCTGGCCACGGCGGCCGCCACCCAAAGCACCGCCAGGGCGCCCAGACCAAAGGCCATCGGAAAAGCAAATCGTTTCATTGTTCTTGTGGGTTTTCTTGGTTAAAGGCGTCCAGCAGGCCCAGTGTGGGTTGCAAGCGGGTGTCCAGCTCGGCCAGCAATGCGCTGCGCATGGCTTGCCGCAAAGGCATGAGCCAAACGCTGACCGCTTGGCGTTCAGCCCCCTGGTCTGACTCCTGGCATTGCTTGATATGCAGCTTGAGGGCTTGAACAAAGCGTTTTTCATGCAGTTTGGCCACTTGGCCCAGCAAAACCGACTCGCGCTCGCTGAGGATGTTTTCGTATCGTTCGTCCAGGTCCGCCAGCTGTTGCAATGGCGCCGAGCATTTGCGCAGCTGCGTGCGCAGCTGGGCGCGCAGTTTTTGCACCGAGACTTCCATTTGCCGCTGGTGTGCGGCATAAAAGCGGCGGTAAGGCTCGAAGGCGGTCTTGGGCTCGAGAGGGTTGTCCAACTCGGGCGCAGGCATCTCGATGCGCGCCAGTCCTGTACCGGGCGGCGCACCTTGCTCGATGGATTGCACCAATTGCGCGCGAAGCTTGTCCACCAGGCGGCGCAGGGCCTGGCCCGTCATGGTGGGGCTACGCCTCAAGTGGGCGGGTGGCGTGGCGCTGGGGATGTCGGGGTTGAGCACCCCATGCAAGGCAATGGCTTGGCGAAAGTTGAGCCAATCGCCCAGCTTCTGGCCCCATTCAGCCCCTTCACAGGCAGGCGCGAGCATGGCGTTTTCGGTCAGAAAATGCACCAGATGCGCGCTGTTGAAGTGGGCACGCGGCAGGGCTCGCTTCATGGGTGTTGGGGTTTGGGGAAAAATTGAAGGGCCACAAAGCCCCAAAGCACAGCTTGGCTGGGGGCCGCCACGGGCGGTCTGGCCTGTGGACACAAGGGTCCTTATTGTACCTGTGCCAAGCCGCGTGGTTTGGGGCTTTGTGATTTCCAAAGCATTCAGTTGGCACGGGCTTTTGAACGATACAAGCGGTCATGGCCAAGGCCATATCCAGTCAGCCTAAATACGGCAGTTGGGCACGTCCGTGCAGCGCTTCACCCTTAGGGTCAAGACTGTCGTGGGCGCAAGTGTTTGATTCATCAAGTGTTTAAAGCGCAAGCAAGCGGCCAACTGCCGGGTTTAGGCTAAGGCGTCTTGGGCTTGAAGTCGCAGCAGGCGGCCACCGCGCATTGGCCGCACAGGGGGGTGCGCGCTTTGCAGATGTAGCGGCCGTGCAAGATCAACCAATGGTGGGCATGCACCAGGTAGGGCGCCGGGATGCGCTTGAGCAGTTTTTTCTCCACCTCCAAAGGGGTTTTGCCCGGGGCCAAACCGGTGCGGTTGCCCAGCCGAAAAATGTGGGTATCCACGGCCATGGTGGGCTGGCCAAAAGCCACATTGAGCACCACGTTGGCGGTTTTGCGGCCCACGCCGGGCAGGGCTTCGAGGGCTTCTCGGCTTTGCGGCACTTGGCCTGCATGCTGGTCGACCAAAATCTGGCAGGTGGCCATCAGGTGCTTGGCCTTGCTTCGGTAAAGGCCTATGGTTTTGATGTGGTCTTCCAGCCCGGCCAAGCCCAGATCGAGGATTTTTTGCGGCGTGTTCGCCACCGGAAACAACTGGCGCGTGGCCTTGTTCACCCCCACGTCGGTGGCTTGGGCCGACAGCAACACGGCTGCCAGCAGCTCAAATACGCTGGCGTATTCGAGTTCGGTCACAGGCGTCGGGTTGGCCGCTTGCAAGGTGGCAAAAAAAGTTTCGATCTGTGCGCGCTTCATAAGGTCTGGATGTTGGCAAAATGAGGCTTGAACCAACACGGGAAGATACACCATGCCTTTGCAATTTGCCGATCGCCTGAACAATGTCGAAACCTCGGCCATACGAGAGTTGTTCAAATTGCTGGGCAAGCCCGGCATCATCAGCTTTGCTGGCGGCTTTCCGGACAGCGCCCTGTTTGACGTTGACGGCATCCGCGAAGCCAGCAACGCGGCTTTGACGCAAGACCCGGGTGCCGCCTTGCAATACGGTGCCACCGAAGGCTTTGGCCCTTTGCGCGAACAACTGGCCCACTTCATGGGCCAAAAGGGCGCCAAAGACGTCAGCCCCGAGCAGTTGATCGTCACCACCGGCAGCCAGCAAGCGCTGGACTTGATAGGCAAAACCATGATCAGCCCCGGCGACAAAGTGATCGTGGAAGGCCCGACCTTTTTGGCCACCATCCAGTGTTTTCGGCTGTATGGCGCTGAACTCATCAGCGCGCCAGTGGACGCGCATGGCGTCAAGACCGATGCGCTGGAGCAACTGATTGCCGAGCACAAACCCAAGTTTGTTTACCTGATCCCCACCTTTGGCAACCCCAGCGGTGCCTTGCTCAGCGCCGAGCGCCGCCAACAGGTGCTGGAGATGGCCGTCAAGCACCAGACCCTGGTCGTGGAAGACGACCCCTATGGCGATCTGTATTTCGGCGAAGCGCCACCGCCAAGCTTGTTGGCCATGAGCCCCACGGTGCCCGGCAGCCGCGAGTTGCTGGTGCATTGCGGCTCGCTGTCCAAGGTGCTGTCACCCGGTTTGCGTGTGGGCTGGATGGTGGCACCCGCTGAATTGCTGGCCCGCGCCACCATGTGCAAGCAGTTCAGCGATGCCCACACCAGCACCTTCGCCCAAGCCACTGCGGCCCAGTATTTGAAGGCCGACCGCATGCCAGCCACCCTGGACAAAGTGCGCCAGGTGTACGCCCAGCGTGCCCAAACCATGGGCGATGCCTTGCGCCGCGAGTTGGGTGACGCGGTGTCCTTCGTGCAGCCCCAAGGCGGCCTGTTTGTCTGGGCCCGCTTGACCGGCGAAGGCGGCCTTGTGGCCGATGGCAATGTCTACGCCCAACGGGCCATCGCGCAAGGTGTGGCCTTTGTGCCAGGCTCGCCGTTCTTTTGTGCCCATCCCGACGCCGCCACATTCCGCCTGAGCTTTGCCACGGTGGGGCAAGACAAGATCCTGGAAGGCGTCTCTCGCTTGGCCAAAGCCTTGTAACAAGTTGCTGGCGATGATCAAGGCGCATGGCTTCATCGCTTGCAGGCCTGCGCCTAGACGATGACCTCATGAACAAAGAACGCCGCATCCACGTCAATGGCACCGAAATTTGCTTGCAGGGGGAGGGTGATGACTGCATCCTCATGCTGCATGGCTGGCCCGACACCCGCGCTTTGTGGGACGGCACGGTGGCCGCTTTGCAAGACCGTGCCACCTGCGCCCGCCTGAGCTTGCCTGGCTTTGAAACTGGCCCAGAGGCCACCAGCTTGGACGCGATGTGTGATCTGTTGGGCCAGATCGTGGACCGCATCAGCCCCAAGCAAGCTGTGACCTTGATGCTGCACGACTGGGGTTGCATCTTTGGCTATCAATTTGCCCTGCGCAACCCGACGCGGGTGTCGCGTGTGGTGGCCGTTGACGTGGGCGACCACAACTCAACGGACTTGCTGCGCAGCTGGGGGTGGAGAGAAAAACTCGCTGTTTTTGGCTACCAGTTTTGGTTGGCCATTGCCTGGAAACTGGGGGGCAGCTTGGGTGACCTCATGACCCGCGCCATGGCCCGCTGGCTGCGCTGCCCGGCCGACCCACAGCGCATCAGCGCCAAAATGAACTACCCCTACGCCATGCAGTGGTTTGGCACGGCGGGTGGCTTTAAGCGCGCCGCCCAAATCGAGTTGCCCATGCCGGTTTTGTTTGTCTATGGCGAGCGCAAACCCTTCATGTTCCATTCGGAAAAATGGCTGACACAGCTGGCCGCCCAGCCCGGCTGCGTGGTGCAAGGTCTGCCATGCGGCCACTGGGTCATGCTGTCGCAAGCCCAAGCCTTTCATGCGAGGGTGCGCTCTTGGTTGTGGGGCGAAGACTGAGGACCACACATGCAAGCCGAAGACCTGATGAAGTTGGTGAACACCCCCATGCCCTATGGCAAACACAAGGGCATGCTGATTGCCGACTTGCCCGGCAACTACCTCAACTGGTTTGCACGTGAAGGCTTTCCGAAAAGCGAAATTGGTCGGCTTTTGCAATTGATGCAAGAAATCGACCACAACGGCTTGAGCGATTTGCTCAAGCCGTTGCGGTCTTGATTTTGGCCAATTGCCCGCAAGCGCTTTGTGCAGGCGCATGCATGCAAGCGATGAATCAACGCATGTGTAAATGGTCTGGCTGGTTTCAGCATGGATGTCTTTGCTGGCGTTTGCCAGCGGGTGCTTTTGTGTGGGCGCGTGACGGATAGCGATGGCGTGAGGCTAAGGTCTGACAACTTCCAGCAAACGGTCAAGGCCGCCTTGGTCGATGGCAACCATGGCTTTTTCGCGCACCTTGGGTTTGGCGTGGTAGGCCACCGACAAGCCGGCCACGCCCATCATCGGCAGGTCGTTGGCGCCGTCGCCCATGGCGATGGCTTGGCTGGGGGCGATGCCCATTTTCTCGCAGGTCTCCAGCAGGGTCTTGCGCTTTTCCTCGCCGTCGCAAATGTCGCCCCAATCTTGGTCCACCATCCGGCCTGTGAGCAGGCCATCGGCCATTTCCAGCACGTTGGAGCGGGTCCAGTCTATGCCCAGCAGATCGCGCACATGGTCGGTGAAAAAAGTGAAGCCCCCCGAGACCAGCAAGACCTTCATGCCCGCGGTTTTGCAGGCCTTGACCAAATCGGCCGCCCCCGGGTTGAGTTGCAGGCGTTGGTCCAGCACCTGCTGCATGTGGCCCAGGCTGACCCCTTTGAGCAAAGCCACCCGTCGGCGAAGGCTGTCTTTGTAGTCGGTGATCTCGCCGCGCATGGCCGCTTCGGTGATGGCCGCCACCTCGGCCTTGCGGCCAGCGGCATCGGCAATCTCGTCCACGCATTCGATGTTGATCAGCGTAGAGTCCATGTCAAAAGCGATCAGCTTGAACTGGGACAGCAAAAGGGGGGCGGCAAAGCCTTGTAGGGCCAAGCCGGGGGCGAATGGGGTGTGGGGAGTCATGGCCGACATTATCGCGGGTGGCTTATCGGATTTTGGGCAAGGCATGGGCTTGCGTCAGCAGTTGATCCCAATCGCCTGGCGGATGACCGCAGTCCAACATTTTGCGAAACACGCGGTAAGTGTCGTCTGGGCTTTCGCAGGCGCGGCGGGTGTCGTCGTCATTCACCCACGCCAGCACGATGATGCGGCTCGCCGGACGGTAGCGAAAAACAACCGGTACTGCTAAAAGAACTTGGCACTATGCCAATGACGGTGTGCATCGCCCAAGGCGTTGCCCTGCCGGTATTCGGGCCAAGCTGGGGCTTGTGGAATCACCTCAAACGCCAGTTGCTTGATGGCGGCCAATCGCTTGGTGGCGTTTTTGCGGGTATAGCCCTGTGGGTCTTTGGCTTTATGCAGCTCGGCCTGCGCCGTCAATGCCTGCAACTGCGCCACAAACAGCGGGCGCGCAAAGAGCTTCCAGCCAGTTACCACCATCGCTTGGATGGCTTGGGTCGTTCGTCGTCTGCGGACAGAGGCGCATCCAAGTCAAAGGCCACGCCCGCCGTCAAGGCCTTCACGCGCTGGACCAGTGCAGGGTCCAGCCCCTGCAGTCGCTTAGGGTGCTGGTTCATATCGCTGGTCAAAAAACCCCAAAAACGCACCAAGCGCCGGGTAGGTGTCGGTATCTGCCGCACGGGTCAGCAGCACATGGCTATCGGGTTGCACGGTGTAGCGCAGCTTGTCTTGCTTGCCCAGCTTGAGCGCTTTGGGCACGGCATCGGGCACTGTGGTCTGGTAACGCTCGGTCAGGGTGGATTCGGCGGCGAGCAGGGTGGGCATGGGCGGCTCCAAATTGGAATGGGTGCAATGGTCATGCATGTGCATTGTCTGAGCAGTTGATGTGAATCTGACTTGTATTACCCAGATAGAATGTGGTAAGAATTTTCAGGGGGCTTCATGAGCACCACCCTCACCGTCAAAGGTCAAGTCACCATCCCCAAACCCATCCGTGACGCCATGGGTCTGACTCCCGGCACATCGATCGACTTTGCCGAGAACCGCCACGGCGAAGTGGTGCTGCACAAAGCCGACAGCGGCCCAACCAGCCGCAAAGCACGCCCCCAACCCGACCGCTTTGAAGCTGCCCGAGGCAAGGCAGATGTGCCCTGGAAAACGCAAGACCTGATGGCCTTGCTGCGCGACTGAGCCCAAAGTTCAACGCGACATGCTGGTCGACACCGACGTCCTGGTGGACGTGTTTGAAAACGATCCCACTTGGGCCGACTGGTCCATTGCGCAACTGCGCGCACAAGCGCAAATCCACCGTCTGGTCATTAACCCTGTGATCTATGCCGAGTTGTCGCTGACCTTCAGCACGGTGGAGGCGCTGGATGCCACGTTGTCCGATTTGCAAATCCCGGTGATCGAAACGCCCAAGCCCGCGCTGTTTTTGGCGGGCAAAGCCTTTGTGCAATACCGTACGCGAGGCGGCACCAAGACCCACGTGCTGACCGACTTTTTCATTGGCGCACACGCCGCCGTGGCGGGCTTGCCCGTGCTCACCCGGGATCTGCGGCGGTACGCGAGTTACTTTCCGACAGTGCGGCTGGTGGCCCCGCATTCAAACTGAAAGCCAACCCCATACCCGATGCGTTCGGTCCATCTTGAGGACCGTGCTGACTGACACTGCGACGGCCAATGCCAATGCCAGTGCCAGTGCCAGTGCCAGTGCCAAGGCTGTGCAGATTAATTCTAAAGGACGTCAATCGCCACCGCCTCTACCTTCGGCTGCCCCAAGCTTTTAAGCACATCGCGCACCATTTGCGCCCGCATTTTCGGGTCGGGCAATTCGCGCTCGATGCGCAGTTTGTCGTTGCCCGCCAGTTTGATGTGTTTGTTTTTCTGGATCAGATGGATGATGGCCATGGGCTCGACCGGGGCGTCTTTTTTGAAGGTGATTTGGATCATGCTCGGGGCCGCGTCGACCTTGATGACGCCATAGGGTTGACTGAGCACGCGCAGGCGGTGCACGTCAACCAGGGTTTGCGCTTGCGGCGGGAGTTTGCCAAACCGGTCGACCAACTCTTCGAGCAAGGCGTCGATCTGGTCGTTGGTTTTGGCGGTGGCCAGTTTTTTGTAGAACGACAGGCGCAGGTGCACGTCGCCGCAGTAATCGTCTGGCAGCAGTGCCGGGGCGTGCAGGTTGATGTCGGTGGTGACCGACAGCGGGCTGAGCAAGTCCGGCTCTTGGCCCAACTTGAGGCAGCGCACGGCTTCGGACAGCATTTCGTTGTACAGCTGAAAGCCCACTTCCAGCATGTTGCCGCTTTGGTTTTCACCCAGCACTTCGCCCGCGCCGCGAATTTCCAGGTCGTGCATGGCCAAATAAAAGCCACTGCCCAACTCTTCCATTTGCTGGATCGCGTCCAGGCGCTGCGCAGCTTGTTTGGTCAGGCCCTGGATGTCGGGCACCATCAAATAGGCATAGGCCTGGTGGTGTGAGCGCCCCACACGGCCGCGCAACTGGTGCAGCTGTGCCAGGCCGAATTTGTCAGCGCGAGAGATCACGATGGTGTTGGCCGTGGGCACGTCGATGCCGGTCTCGATGATGGTCGAGCACAGCAAGATGTTGTAGCGCTGGGCCACAAAGTCACG
>CAMCNQ010000037.1 GCA_945875955.1 Limnohabitans sp. Rim8
GCCATGGCTGGCCAGCACATGAAGCGCGCGACCATGGAGCTTGGGGGTCACGCCCCGGTGATCGTGGCCGAAGACGGTGACATTGCGCTGGCGGTGAAGACCGCAGGCGCGGCCAAGTTCCGCAACGCAGGCCAGGTGTGCATCGCGCCCACCCGTTTTTTGGTCCACCACAAAATCGCCGACGAATTTGCCCAACTGTTTGCCGCGCATGCGCAGTCGCTGAAAGTGGGCGATGGCATGGTGGCGGGCTCGCAAATGGGGCCTTTGGCCAATGAACGCCGCATGCTGGCCATGCAAGCCATCATGCAAGACGCCTGCGCCAAAGGCGCCAAGGTGCTCACCGGGGGTGAGCGCATTGGCAGCGAGGGCCACTTTTTTGCGCCCACGGTGATCTCGCATGTGCCCCTGGATGCCGACGTGGTCAACAACGAGCCCTTTGGGCCGATTGCCGCGATCCGCTCGTTCGAGAAGATCGAAGACGCGATCGCCGAAGCCAACAGCCTGCCGTTTGGCTTGTCCGGTTACGCCTTCACCGGCTCTCTCAAGACCGCGCATTTGCTGAGCCAGCGCCTGGAAGTCGGCATGCTGTGGATCAACCAACCGGCCGCACCCTGGCCTGAATTGCCGTTTGGCGGCATGAAGGACTCGGGCTATGGCTCAGAAGGCGGGCCAGAGGCCTTGGAGGCCTATCTGAACACCAAGACCGTGTCGATCTTCAACGTTTGAGGGGCGGTCGCATGCGCCGCTTGAGGGCGCAAACCCTCAAGGCGGGCTGACTTGCAGCCGCTTCAAGTCAAAACCCAGGCGCTCCAGTTTGGCCTGCAACTGCTGGTAAAGCGGCGCAGGCAAGCTGGGGGTGCGCGAGAGCACCCAGAGGTATTCGCGGTCGGGCTCGCTGACCAAGACCCATTGGTATTGCGGGTCCAGATCAACGACCCAGTAATCGCCCCAGACCAGCGGCAAGAAAGACAGCCATTCGGGCGCGAAGCGCACCTTCAGTTTGGCAGACGTGCTGTCCCCAATTTGTTTGGCCGCGCCCAGGGCTTCGATCCACTCGCCTTGCTCGTTTTTGCAGCGGTTGCGCACCTGCACCTGGCCGTTGGCCTGCAGGCTGTAATGGGCTTGTGTGCTGCTGACGCATTTGCGCTGAAACCAGTTGGGGTATTTGGCCACCTCGTACCAAGTGCCCATGTAGCGCGGCACATCCACCGCCGCCACCGAGCTCAGGGGCGCTGGCGGGGGGCTGGCGTTTTGCGCCTGAGCCAGGCCTGCCCCGCCCATGCACAGCACAAGCGCCAGGCTGTATAAAACCCGGCGCGTTCCTGAGTGGGAAGAGGCGCGAGCACTTGCCTGCGCCCATGTGGAGGGGCATGTTGCCGCCCATGCTGCGGCCCAACTTGCGGCACATGTTCCGGCACATGTTGCGGCCACGGTGCGCAGCCGGGCGGGGGCCAAAAAAAGCGGTGAGTGGGTGTGTATTTGCATGGGGTGTGTTCTCAGTTGAGCAGGCCTTTGACCAGGGTTTGGGCCAGGCGCTCGCCTTCTTGCTGCCAAAAATCGGCCGGGGCGCTTTGGATGCGCAAAATCGCATTGCCCATGTGCGCCGCTGCCGCCTGCCGCGCCGCTTGGGCGTCGCCCGCTTTGACGGCTTGCACAATGGCCTGGTGTTCGGTTTGCACTTGGGTGGCAAAGTCGACCCGGCGCGCTTCGTTGGCGCGGGTCACCTGGGTGGCACCATGCAAAAACTGGCCCAGGTATTCCAGCGTCTGGATCAAAAAGGGGTTGCGTGCAGCCTCGGCAATGGCCCGGTGAAAGCGCACGTCTTCGGCCACGCCCTTGCCCCCCGATTGAACCGCGGCATCGAGCGCTTTGACCGCTTGCTCGATGTGCCGGATGTCTTGCTTGTTGCGCCTTTGCGCCGCCAAGGCCGCCACCTCGGCTTCCAGGGCGCGGCGCACCTCGACCATTTGCACCACGGCCTCTTGCGAGGCGGCATGACGGGCTTCAAAATTCAGTGGCGCAAAGGGCAGGTGTTGGCTCACAAACACCCCGCTGCCTTGGCGCGACTCGACCAGCTCCAGCGACTTGAGGCGCGAGACGGCTTCCCGGATCACGGTACGGCTGACTTCGAACTGCGTCACCAAACGCGCCTCGGTGGGCAGTTTGTCGCCCGGCAGCAGGCGGCCTTGTTTGATTTCTGCGGCCAATTGCTTGGCCACCTGGTCCGACAGGCGGGCGCCACTGGTCACGGGGGTGAAGTTGGAGGTCATGAACTTGTCATACAAAAGACAGGCTTGCAGCATAGCGCGACTTCGCACTGAACACACAAAAATGGGCTGATGGTCCTTGGTTTTGGCAATACCCCTTCAAGCCAGTCAATTACGGATAGGTAAATTGATTTATCTATAGTAAATTACCGACTTTGGCACCAAAGGGTGCTTTTGCCATGACCGGAGGCCACCCATGGGTGCTTACACCAACCCGATTTACCCCTACAAGTCACTAGCCGATCTGATTTCAACGCCGCCCCAGCGCAAGCCCTTGATCGTCGTGGGCGCTGGGCCCGTGGGCTTGGCGGCGGCCATAGACGCCCGCCTGCAAGGCCTGCACGTGCTGGTGCTGGACGACGACAAAACCGTCTCGGTCGGCTCGCGCGCGGTGTGCTACGCCAAGCGCTCCCTGGAAATACTGGACCGGCTGGGCATTGCCGACCAAGCCTGCGACATGGGCGTGAGCTGGAACATTGGCCGCACCTTCTTGGAGGAAGAAGAGGTCTACCAATTCAACCTGGTGCCCGAGGCCGGCCACAAGCGCCCGGGCATGATCAATTTGCAGCAGTACCACGTCGAGGAAATGCTGATCGCCCGAGCCCTGGAGCTGGGCGCTGACATCCGCTGGCAGCACAAAGTCACTGCCGTTACGCGCCACGACACGCATGCCACGCTGGCGGTGGAAACACCGGATGGCCACTTTGACATCGAGGCCGACTGGCTGGTGGTGGCCGATGGGGCCCGCAGCCCGGTGCGCCGCCACCTGGGCCTGGACATTGAAGGCCGGATTTTCCAAGACCGGTTTTTGATTGCCGACGTGGTCATGCAAGCCGACTACCCGGCCGAGCGCTGGTTCTGGTTCGACCCGCCCTTTCACCCCAACCAAAGCGTGTTGCTGCACAAGCAAAGCAACAACGTCTGGCGCATCGACTTTCAGCTGGGCTGGGATGCCGACCCCGAAGAGGAAAAAAAGCCTGAAAAAGTCATCCCGCGCCTGAAGGCCATGCTGGGCGATGAGCGCCCGTTTGAGCTGGAGTGGGTCAGCATCTACACCTTCCAGTGCCGCCGCATGACCGATTTTCGCCATGGCCGGGTGCTGTTTGCAGGCGATGCGGCGCACCAAGTCTCGCCCTTTGGGGCGCGCGGGGCCAACTCGGGCTTTCAAGACGCCGACGATTTGATGTGGAAACTGGGACTGGTCATCAAGGGCTTGGCCGCCGACAAATTGCTCGACAGCTACGCCCTGGACCGCCAGTTTGCCGCCGATGAGAACATCATGAACTCGACGCGTTCGACCGACTTCATCACCCCCAAAAGCCGCACCAGCAAGACCTTTCGCAACCAGGTGCTGGCGCTGGCCAAGCACCACCCGTTTGCCCGCAAATTGGTCAACTCGGGGCGTTTGTCGGTGCCCTCGTTTTTGACAAGCTCGGCGCTCAACACGCCCGACGACGCCCATTTCGCAGGCCAAATGGTGCCCGGCGCACCCATGGACGACGCGCCCGTGCAACACCAGGGGCAAGGCAGCTGGCTGCTGGAACACGTGGGCCGTGGTTTTCAGGCCCTGTGGTTTGTTGACGCTGCCCCCACGGCCGCGCAATTGGCCGCCTTGGAACGCCTGGCCCAAGGCGCGGTGCCGGTGCAAACCCTGATCGTGGCCAGCCAAGCCCTGCACCTGCCTGGCCACAGCGTGCTGGTGGACCACCAAGGCTGGGTGGCCAAACGCTATGACGGACAGCCTGGCAGCTGTTATTTGCTGCGCCCTGACCAGCATGTGGTGGCGCGTTGGCGTCAACTCGAGACCGACAAACTGCAAGCCGCTGTGGCCCGCGCTCTGGCGCAGGCCTGATGCCCCGCAACCCCCGTGCATGAAGACCGCCATGACCGACACCGTTTTGAACACAGCGCCGAATTTCCACGAAGCCGGACGCCAATTTTTCCGCGACTTTTCGCCTGGCGATGAGTTTTACGAGAACCTCATCGACGCCCACAATGGCCTGAGCGACGCGCAAAGCGAAGCCTTCAATGCCCGCCTGATTTTGCTGTTGGCCAACCACATCGGTGACTTGCAGGTGCTGCGCGCCGCCCTGCAAGCCGCAAGCCAAAGCGCTTGAAAATGCCCCCCACAGGAGAACCCACCATGAAGATCAACCGCATTCACCACGTTGCTTACCGCTGCAAAGACGCCAAAGCCACGGTCGACTGGTATGTGAAAAACCTGAACATGGATTTTGTGCTGGCCATCGCCGAAGACCTGGTGCCGTCCACCAAGGCACCCGACCCCTACATGCATGTCTTCCTCGACGCGGGCGGTGGCAATGTTTTGGCCTTTTTCGAGTTGCCCAATTCACCCGACATGGGGCGTGACGAAAACACCCCGGCCTGGGTGCAGCACATCGCATTCAAGGTCGACAGTTTGCAGGCGCTGCAAGAGGCCAAAGAACGCTTGCAAGCCAATGGCGTGGAGGTGCTGGGCCCGACCAACCACACCATCTTCAAAAGCATTTACTTTTTCGACCCCAACGGCCACCGCCTGGAGTTGGCCGCCGATGTGGGCACTGAGCAGATGTACCAAAAGCTCGATGCCTGCAAATGGGACATGCTGCAAGAGTGGAGCCAAACCAAACGCGCGCCCAAGCACGCGGCCTGGATGCACGAGCAGGACTGAAGCGCGCCTGCAGATCGCCACAAGCCCGCTGAAACGCCACCAGCACCCTTTACGCGCGCCTGCCACACTCCACCCGCCATGCGCGGGCGGGTGGCAGCCACGCTCAGGCTTCAAGCTGCGCGGCGAGGGTGCAATGCATACTGGGCCGCCGCCGCGATCACGGCAAAGCCCACCATGGTCAAGGCCAAATTCACGGCCCCGTGGTGCGGCACCAGGCCCACCAAAAAGCCGCCTGCGGCCCCGGTCAGTTGCTGCATCAAGCCCGCCACCGCAGCGGCCGCGCCAGCCAGTGCGGGCAGCACGCTGACGGTGCCGGCCAGGGCGGGTGGGTTGATCAGGCCATGGCCCAGCCCCACCAGCAGCAGCGGCAAGGCCACGGCCAGGGCGGTTTGCACATCGGCCAGGCCCAAAGCCAGCATCACAGCCAGACCGCTCAAGGTCAGGCCCTGGCCCCAGGCCATCACCTGGGCTTCGCCATGGCGTTGGATCAGGCGCGAGGTCATGAAGTTGCCCAGAATGTAAGAAACCGGCACGGCCATGATGAACCAGCCAATGCCGTCAGGCCCAATGCCGAAGCCTTTGAGCACGATGGGTGCCCCGCCCAAGAAGGCATAAAAGGTGGCGGTGGTGCCCGCCAAAATCGCCACGTAGAGCAAAAACCGCGGCTCACGGGCCAGCTGCGCATAGGCGCTGAACATGGCCCACAGCCAAGGCCGCTGCGTCTGCGCTGGCTTGGCCGCATGCGGCAAGAAAGCACAGGCCACCAGCAGCAGCGCGGCCAGCACGGCCAGCAACACAAAGTTGACCTGCCAGCCCCAGCGCACATGGATCTGGCCACCGATCAGCGTGGCCAGCGGCGGGCACATGCCCAAGGCCATGCCGATGTAGGCCATGACCCGGGTGCGTTGCGGCCCGCTGAAAAGGTCTTGCACCATGGAGCGGCTGACCACCATGCTGGCCGCGCTGCCTGCCCCTTGCAAAATGCGCGCAAAGGTCAAGGTGGCGATGTCGCCCGCCATGGCGGCCATCACCGAGGCCAGCCCCGCCACCACCAAGCCCAGCATCAAGATGGGCCTGCGGCCATGGCGGTCCGACAGCGGGCCGTACACCAGTTGCAAAACGCCGTAGGCGACCACATAGCCGCTGAAGGTCAGCTGCACCTCGGCTTGGGTGGTGGAAAAAATCGCCCCCCACTCCTGCATAGAGGGGATGCACAAGGTCATGGCCAACAGGCCAAAGGAAATTTGCGCCAGCACATTGGCGATCAGCCAGGGGCTGTGGCTGGCCTCTTGCGCCGCCTTGTTCAGGGTTTGGGGCATCTCAGCTGCGCTGCAACTGGTAGACCGCTGTGCCCGCCATCAGGTTGGGCGACTGGCGCACCTCATGGCCGTTTTGCAGGCCAAAGGCATCCACCACGCGCAGCTGATTTTTGCGCGCCAGGTCGCCAAAGTCGGCAAAGGTGCCAACGCGGATATTGGGCGTGTCGTACCACTGGTAGGGCAATCGCTTGGTCACCGGCATGCGCCCTTGCAGCACACTCAGGCGGTTGCGCCAGTGCGCAAAATTGGGAAAAGCCACAACGCCCATGCGGCCGACACGCACCGTCTCGCGCAGCATGGTTTCCGCGTTGCGCAGGTGCTGCAAGGTGTCGATTTGCAAGACCATGTCAAACGACTGGTCAGTGAACATGTTCAGGCCTTCGTCCAGGTTCAGCTGAATCACGTTCACGCCGCGTTGCACGCAGGCTTGCACATTGGCGTCGTCCAACTCCACGCCATAGCCGGTGCAGGCCTTGGTTTTTTGCAGGTGGTCCAGCAAGGCCCCGTCGCCGCAGCCCAAATCCAGCACGCGGGCGCCTTGCGGCACCAGGCGGGCAATGGCTTGCATGATCAAAGGGTCGCTCATGCGGCCTCCTGGTTCAGGCGCTGGGCCATGTTGTCAAAGTAAGAGCGCACCACGCCCAGGTAGCGGGCATCTTCAAGCAAGAAGGCGTCGTGGCCGTGCGGCGCGTCGATTTCGGCATAGCTCACGTCGCGGTGGTTGTCCAGCAAAGCTTTGACCAGTTCGCGGCTGCGTGCGGGCGAAAAGCGCCAGTCGGTGGAAAAGCTGATCAGCAAAAACGGGCAGGTCGCACGCGCCAGCGCCGCCGACAAATCACCGCCAAAGGCGCGCGCCGGGTCAAAATAATCGAGCGCCCGCGTGATCAGCAAATAGGTATTGGCGTCAAAGTAATCGCTGAACTTGTCGCCTTGGTGGCGCAGATAGCTTTCGATCTGGAACTCCACGTCTTGCGTGGTGTATTTGTAGCCGGTGTCGTTGCTGGTCACCGCGTCGCGCAGTTGGCGTCCAAACTTGGTGTTCATCACATCGTCGCTCAGGTAGGTGATGTGGCCAATCATGCGGGCAATGCGCAAACCGCGTTTCGGGATCACCCCATGTTGGTAAAAATGCCCGGCATGAAAGTCCGGGTCGGTCACGATGGCCCGGCGCGCGACCTCGTTGAAAGCGATGTTCTCGGCGTTCAAGTTGGGTGCGCTGGCCACCACCACAGCGTGCTTGACGCGCTCGGGGTATTGCAGCGTCCAAGACAGCGCCTGCATGCCGCCCAAGCTGCCGCCCATCACGGCCGCCAGTTGCGCAATGCCCAGCGCATCCATCAACCGGGCTTGGGCCGTGACCCAGTCTTCCACCGTGACCACCGGAAAATCCGCGCCATACACCAGGCCCGTGTCGGGGTTGATGTGCATGGGGCCGGTGGAGCCAAAGCACGAGCCCAGGTTGTTCACACCAATGACGAAAAACCGGTCGGTGTCGACCGGCTTGCCGGGGCCGATCATGTTGTCCCACCAGCCTTCGCTTTTGTCTTGGCCTGCATACACGCCGGCCACATGGTGCGAGGCATTCAGGGCGTGGCAAACCAAGACGGCGTTGGATTTGTCGGCGTTGAGCTGGCCGTAGGTTTCGTAGCTCAGCGAATAGTCGCGGATGCTCGCGCCGCTTTGCAAAGGCAAAGCGGCTGAGAAGGTCATGGACTCAGGTGTGGCAATCAAACTCATGGTGCAAATGAAAAAACCCGGTGACGCTCAAGAAGCGATACCGGGTTGGGCTCTGCCTCTTTAGCTGCATTTTGGATTCTGTTGGGAATCCTGCGCCCGCAAGCTGGAGCAAATCGGCGCCAAACAAGTATAAATCAGCCCCAGCCGAGCAGGGCCAAGGCGCCCAAAATGGCAAAGACCAGCGCCGACACGGTGTGCACCACCTTCAGCGGCACCCGCCGTGTGATGGCCTCGCCCAGCCACACCACCGGAGCGTTGGCCAGCATCATGCCCAGCGTGGTGCCCGTCACCACGGCGAACCAGGCCTGGTATTGGGCGGCCAGCATGACGGTGGCGATCTGGGTTTTGTCGCCCATCTCGGCCAGGAAAAAAACCACGACCGTGGTCAGGAACACGCCAAAACGCGGCGCGGCCTCGTCCTCGCCCTCGTCCAGCTTGTCGGGGATCAGCATCCAGACCGCCATGGCGATGAAAGAGCCGCCCAGCACCCAACGCAGCACATCAGGCCCCAGCAGCGTGGTGACCCAACTGCCCACGGCACCGGCCAGCCCGTGGTTGGCCAGCGTGGCCACCAAAATGCCCCCCACAATGGCCCAAGGTTTGCGAAACCGGGCCGCCAACACCAGCGTCAGCAACTGGGTTTTGTCGCCCATTTCGGCCAAGGCCACGATGCCGGTAGAGACGAGAAAAGCTTCCATGGGGAATTGCGCTGACCAGAGTGGTGAAGCGCCGATCTTAAGGCCGTGCAAGCTGGGGCATGGCTTGGGTGCGAGCGCAGCCCAAGCCCCCTGTGCCGCGTGAACTGGTGCATGAGGCGAGGCCATGGCGAAACAACGGTGAGGCACTGGTGAGGAGCTGGCCAGGCACTGGCCAGGCACAGCAAGCTTCAGCCCCCGGCTTCACATGCACAATGCATGCAAAACCAATGCCTTAGAACTGGAGACAGCATGAAAGAAACCCCGTATGGCTGGGTCGTGGTCTGGGCCACTTTTGCCTGCTTGGGGGTGATTTTTGGCGTGTCGTATTCGTTTGCGGCTTTCTTTGAATCTTTTGCCACCGAGTTCGCGGCGCAACGCGCCGATGTGTCCTGGATCTTTGGCCTGTCGGGTTTTGTCTATTTCGTGATGGGGGCAGGCGGCGGCATGTTGGCCGACCGCTTCGGGCCGCGCTGGGTGTGTTCGCTGGGCATGGTCTTGGTGGCGCTGGGCCTGTTGCTGACCAGTTGGGCGCAGTCGCTGTGGGCGGTGTACCTGAGTTACGGGCTCTTGGTGGGCCTGGGCATTGCCTTTGTCTACACGCCCTCGATTGCCAATGTGCAGCCCTGGTTCACCACCCGCCGCGGCCTGGCCGGTGGCATTGCCAGCTCGGGTGTGGGCGCGGGCACCTTGCTGGTGCCGGTGTTGGTCAGCTTGGCGCTTGGCCACATGCCGTGGCGCGAGGCCATGCAGGTCTTGGCCTTGGGGGTCTTGCTGCTGGGTTTGATGGCCGCCAGTTTGCTCAAAAAAGCCCCCCGTGCTGACGGTGCGGGGCAGGCCGCGGCCTCGGGCCTGAGCCTTAAGCAAACCTTGCAAACGCCCACGTTTCGCTGGTTTTACCTGGCCGTGGTGCTGGCCTCGCCGGTCATGTTCATTCCCTTTGCCCATGTCTCGGCCTCGGCGCGGGACTTGGGTTTGGACGGGTCATTGGCGGTGGGTTTGGTGGGGCTGATTGGGGTGGGCAGTTTGGTTGGGCGCTTTGCCATTGGTTGGTTGGCCGACCGTTGGGGCCGAGCCACCACCTTGGTCTTGATGCAGTTGTCCATGGGCCTTTCTTATGCGGCCTGGTGGACAGCGCAGGGCCACTGGGGGTTGCTGCTGTTTGCCCTGTGGTTTGGATTGAGCTACGGCAGCATCGTGTCCTTGCTGCCCGCGATTTGCATGGATTACTTTGGTGCCAAATCGGTCGCCGGGGTGGTGGGCACGCTCTACAGTGGTGCGGCCGTGGGCAATTTGCTCGGACCGGTGTTGGCCGGTGCGCTGTTCGATGCCACAGGCCATTACCATGGGGTCATGGCCGCGTGTCTGGTGTTGTCGCTGAGTGCCACTTGGGCCACCGCCCAAATGCGGCGATACGGCCGCGCGCAATACTGAAACCTGCAAACAGGGACCACTCACCATGCACAACGACTTGCATGCGCTGCGGCGCATTTTGAAAAATTGCCGCACCATCGCCGTGGTGGGCCTGTCGGCCGACTGGCACCGCCCCAGCTATTTCGCGGCCAAATACATGCAGTCGCATGGCTACACCATCGTGCCGGTCAATCCGCGTTACGCCGGGCACACGATTTTGGATGCGACTTGCTATGCCAGCTTGCTCGACATTCCCCATCCGGTGGACATGGTCGATGTTTTTCGCCGCAGCGAAGACGTACTGCCCTTGGCCGAGCAGGCGGTGCAGATCGGCGCGCGTTGCCTGTGGCAGCAACTGGGCGTGCACAATGCCCAAGCGCAGGCCGTGGCGCGTGATGCAGGCATGGACACGGTCACCAACCGCTGCGTGAAAATCGAGCATGCACGCTTGTTCGGCGGCTTGAACTGGGTGGGCGTGAATACTGGCGTGATCTCTGCGAGGAGACAGGCATGAGCGACCGCCAATTCCACCCCGAAACCCTGGCCATCCACGCCGGGCAAATTCCGGACGCCGCAACCGGTGCGCGCGCCCTGCCGATTTACCAAACCAGCAGCTTCGTGTTTGACAGTGCCGAGCATGCGGCCTCGCTGTTCAATTTGCAGACCTTTGGCAATGTGTATTCGCGCCTGAGCAACCCCACGGTGGCGGTGCTCGAAGAACGCGTGGCCGCGCTGGAAGGCGGGCGCGCCGCCGTGGCCAGTGCCTCGGGCATGGCGGCCGAAACCATGGCCTTGATGACGATTTTGCAAGCGGGTGACCATGTGGTGGCGGCGGGCGCTTTGTACGGCGGCTCGGTGACGCTGCTGGCGGTGAGCCTGGCCAAATTCGGCATTGAAACCACCTTTGTCGATGCGCAAAACCCTAAGGCCTTTGCCGCCGCCATGCGCCCCAATACCCGGGCCGTGTACGCCGAAAGCCTGGGCAACCCCAGCATGGTGGTGCTGGACATCGCCGCCGTGGCCGAGGTGGCGCATGCCCACGGCGTGCCGCTGATTGTGGACAACACCGTGCCCAGCCCCCTGCTGTGCAACCCGCTGGCGCTGGGGGCCGATGTGGTGGTGCATTCGGCCACCAAATACCTGGGTGGCCACGGCACCACCTTGGCGGGGTTGGTGGTCGAGGGCGGCAAATTCCCTTGGGACAACGGCAAGTTCCCCGGCATGACCGAGCCTTCAGCCGGCTACCACGGCGTGAAGTTCTACGAAACCTTTGGCGACTTTGGCTTTGCCATGCGCTGCCGCATGGAGAGCCTGCGCGTGTTTGGCGCGGCGCTCAGCCCCATGAGCGCTTGGCAAATTTTGCAAGGCGTCGAAACCCTGCCCCTGCGCATGGGCAAGCACTGCGAGAACGCCTTGGCCGTGGCGCCTTTTCTGCAGGACCATCCGCGTGTGGCCTGGGTCAATTACCCCGGCCTGCCCGATCACCCGCAGCACGATTTGCTGATGCGGCAAATGCGCGGGGCTTCGGGCTTGCTGGCCTTTGGCGTGAAAGGCGGCATGAGCCAAGGCGTGAAGTTCATCGAGTCGGCGCAGTTCATGAGCCATTTGGTGAACATCGGCGATACCCGCACCCTGATCAGCCACCCCGCCAGCACCACCCACCGCCAACTCGACGATGCCCAGCAACTGGCCGCTGGCGTGCCGCCCGACATGATCCGCATCTCGGTCGGCCTGGAACACGTTGAGGACATTGTCTGGGACCTGGACCAAGCGCTGAACGCCACGGCCTGAATGGGGTCTGAGCCGTGTCAGTGGCCGCAGCGCGCCAGCATGTTGGTGCCGGAGGTCGTCTGGATGGTCGTCCGGGTGCTTGTGTTGGTTGCAAAGCTGCGCCCTGAATTGGCGCAAAGCCGCCTCTATTTCGGGCATTGTTTTTGCTTTGAAATGGTGCGCAAGAACCTGATGGGGGTTTTTATGCACCAAAATCAATCAAAAAAGTGAAAGACTTCCATGGAAGCACTGAAACAGGGCGCGGACGCGCTATTTATATTGTTGGGCGGCATCATGGTCTTGGCCATGCACGCCGGTTTTGCATTTTTGGAGCTGGGCACGGTTCGCAAAAAAAACCAGGTCAATGCGCTGGTCAAAATCCTGGTCGACTTCTCGGTGTCCACGGTGGTGTATTTTGTGGTCGGTTACAGCGTGGCTTATGGCACCACCTTCTTTGTGGGGGCCGAGCAACTGGCCGCCAAGAACGGCTATGACCTGGTCAAGTTCTTCTTTTTGTTGACTTTTGCGGCGGCCATTCCCGCCATCGTTTCAGGCGGCATTGCCGAGCGCGCGAAATTCTGGCCACAGCTCATCGCCACGGCAGTCATCGTGGGCTTTGTTTATCCCTTCTTTGAAGGCATTGCCTGGAACCAGCATTTCGGCGTGCAGGCCTGGATCAAGGCCGTTACCGGCGACGAGTTCCACGACTTTGCCGGTTCGGTGGTGGTGCATGCCATGGGTGGTTGGATCGCCTTGCCTGCCGTTGTTTTGCTGGGTGCGCGCTACAACCGTTACCGCAAAGATGGCCAAGTGTCTGCCCACCCGCCTTCGAGCATTCCCTTCCTGGCCTTGGGCTCTTGGATTTTGATCGTTGGCTGGTTTGGCTTTAACGTGATGAGCGCCCAAACCTTGGACAAAATGTCGGGCTTGGTGGCGGTCAACTCCCTGATGGCCATGGCCGGCGGCACCTTGGTGGCCTTGGTGCTGGGTAAAAACGACCCGGGCTTTGTCCACAACGGCCCTTTGGCTGGCTTGGTTGCCGTGTGCGCAGGCTCTGATCTGATGCACCCTTTTGGTGCTTTGATGGTGGGTGCTGTTGCCGGGGGCTTGTTTGTGATGATGTTCACCCTGACCCAAAACAAATGGAAGATCGACGACGTCTTGGGCGTTTGGCCCTTGCACGGCGTGTGCGGCGCTTGGGGCGGCATAGCGGCTGGTGTTTTTGGTGCGCAAAGCCTGGGCGGCTTGGGCGGCGTCAATCTGTCGGCCCAGTTGCTGGGCACAGGCCTGGGCGTGGCCTGGGCCTTGTTGGGGGGCTTTGTGGTCTATGGCGTCTTGAAGCTGACGATGGGCTTGAAGCTCAGTCCCGAAGAAGAATACGACGGCGCTGACTTGACCGTTCACAAAATCAGCGCCACGCCGGACCGCGAAGTGAGTTGGTAAAACAACAAATTGGCGTTGCGACCCGATTTCTGGCGTGGTTTTGTGGTTTTGCGCTTGCACTTTTTTTTGTTTTGCTCCACATAATCCTCCAACTTCACTGTCAGAAGCAGCGAAGCCAAGTGCGCGGTGACCAGGTCAGTTTCGCTTTCCTTCCGAAGTTCTCAGGTTTGTTGAATGCGTTTTCAGAGCTCCATCGCTTTTATCTCTGTGTTTTGAGGAGTCCCTTGCATGGGCAACAAACTTTACGTCGGCAACCTGCCTTATTCGGTGCGTGACGGCGATCTGGAACAAGCTTTCGGCGAATTCGGTGCGGTGACCAGCGCCAAAGTCATGATGGAGCGTGATACCGGCCGATCGAAAGGCTTTGGCTTTGTGGAAATGGGCAGCGACAACGAAGCCCAAGCCGCCATCAACGGCATGAACGGTCAGCCTTTGGGTGGTCGCAACGTGGTGGTCAACGAAGCGCGCCCCATGGAAGCACGCCCCCCCCGCTCCGGTGGCGGTGGTTTTGGCGGCGGTGGTGGCGGCGGCGGCCGCCGTGAAGGCGGTGGCGGCTATGGCGGCGGCGGTGGTGGTGGTTACGGCGGCGGCGGCGGCGGTGGTGGTGGTTACGGCGGCGGCGGCGGCGGTGGCGGCTACGGCGGTGGCGGTGGACGTCGCGAAGGCGGTGGCTATGGCGGCGGCGAAGGCGGTGGACGTCGCGAAGGCGGTGGTTACGGCGGTGGCGAAGGCGGCGGTGGTGGCGGTTTTCGCAGCCCCTACGGCTCTGGCCCCCGTGGTGGCGGTGGTCGCCGTGAGGGCGGCGGCGGCGGCGATTATTGATTCAAAGGCAGGCCGATGGAATCATCGGCTTGCGCCACAAAAAAGCCCTGCTTCACAGGGCTTTTTTTATGGCCTCGCAGCGCAGTGCGGCAACTCAACCTAAACCCGGCTTTGGCCGCTTGCTTGCGCTTTCAACACTTGATGAATCAAACACTTGCGCCCACGACGGTCTTCACCTCATGGGGCAAGCGCTGCACGACCGCAGGTCTGCCGCTTCAGGCCTCTGGCGTTGTTGCTCGCACCCCCCGGACAGGCAGTCCGGGGGGCACTCGCGCCTGGCCAGAGACCTGCTTCGTCAGCCCCTCGGCCCTGCCCAACTGCCGGAATTAGGCTCAAGCATCGGTGTGCCGGTGTTTGCGGGGTTGTCCCTTCAGGAGGCGGTCGAACACCGCCGTGGGCAGCAGGCGCAGCAATTTGGCCACCAAGGCCATGGGCCAAGGGATCACGCGAAAAGCCGCGCCGCGTGCAATGGCGGCCAGGGCCTGTTGTGCAAAAGTGTCGGCGCTCATCAAAAACGGCATGGGATAGCGGTTGCGTTGGGTCAATGGGGTGGCCACGTAGCCCGGCGCCAAGGTCACCACCTGTACGCCCGAGACGCGCAGCTCGCCGCGCAAACTCTCACAATAAGCGATGACCGCGGCCTTGCTGGCGCAATAAGCGGCGTGGCCTGGCAGACCGCGAATGCCCGCCACACTGGCAATGCCCACCAAGCGGCCCGTACCCCGGCTTTGCATGGGCCCAATAAAGGGGTGAAAAGTCGCCACCATGCCCAGCAGATTGGTGTCCATCACCTGGCGCATGACGGCAATGTCTTCGCGTTGTGCCGAGTCCACACCCAAGCTGATGCCGGCGTTGGCGATGACCACATCGGGCAAACCCATCTCGCTCAGGCAGGCTTGTGCGGCGGCGATGATGCTGTCTGGGTCTTGCACGTCGGCACCGAAAATACCGACTTGATCGGCTTGCAGGTTCAGCGTGCCATCGAGCTTTGCCACCCAGTCTTGCATGGCGGGTTTGCGCCTGGCCACCAAGGCGACTCGCCAGCCTTGGCGCAAATAGGCCAAGGCCATGGCTTGCCCGATGCCGCTGGAAGCGCCCGTGATGAAGACCAGTGGCATGGTGTGGGGCTTTCTTGAGTCAATGTGCGGGAAGCAAAGTGCCACGAACGCGACCATCCAAAGTGTAGGTGCCGGTTTTGCCGTTGAAATCCATGCTGGCCGAAGTGAAAACATCGT
>CAMCNQ010000038.1 GCA_945875955.1 Limnohabitans sp. Rim8
AATGCGGCCCACCGACCCAAGGCCGATGCCCAAACCATCTTCTGGGCGGTGCCGGCCAAACAGGACGCGCCACAGCGCAGCGACGCGCCAAGCCCTTAAAGCAGCTTGATCCGCTGTCTTTCACACCAGCCATAAGCCCCAGGCCCAAAGCCAAAGCCCAGCGATGGCGCTGGCGCAGCGGCCTGAATGGCTTTGGCCTGAGCTGCAAGCGGTTGATGCAAAAACCTGGTGCGGGAAATGGCCTGTGCACTGGCGCTGATTTCACCGCTTGTGCTGGGGTGTTGGTGTTTCGGCACCTACTTCAAAAGTTATACTTTAGAGGTAAAAAAATCCAAAAGTCCCGTCTTTTTTGAAACAGGGCCATGCCGCGTTTCAACAGCTTTGCGCTGTGCGGCATGCCTCTTGAATTTCTTTGTCCTTCAACCACCCTTTTTTCTGGGGTTTCGCAGGCGGCTGTGATGCCCTCAAAATGTCTACATGAATGAATTGAACGCCCGTTACTTGCCCGAGGACGACGCCCTGCGTCTCGAACTGCACAACGAGGTTCATGCCCGGCCATCGGCCCGGGTGCGTTTGCCCGCTTTGATTGTGTTTGTGGCCGTGCTCAACGAGGGGGTGGAGCGCACGCAAGAGTGGGCCCACTTGAAAACACTGCCCGGCCATGCCCATTTGGCGCTTGAGCGTTTGAATGGCAATTTTTTGCGCCTGCGCTGCGATGGCTTCACGGTCAAGTGGGAGCGGCATACCGAGTTCACCCGCTACTCCATTGTCCAGCCCATGCCCGCGCATGCGTTTTTAGGTGCAAAGGAACCCGAGTTGGCCTCGCATGTGGTGACCGACAGCGCTTGGCTGCGCGCCATTCCAGGCAAAACCGTTGCCGCCATCCATTTGGGCATGTTGCCCGCCGATCTGAATGCGCCAAACATCCTGGCCCAAGGTCAGGCTTGGCTGGGTGAGGGGGCGGTGGTGGGCTCGCGCATGGGCAACAACATGCAAGGCCAGCCGCATTCTTGCGTGCTCACGCATTTCCGCTTGGGCGACGATGGCTTTGAGCGCATGCTGGTGTTGGCCCCTGCCGGTTCCAGCGAAACGCGTGTAGGGCGCATTTCACAGCGCTTGCTGGAGTTGGAAACTTACCGGCTGATGGCCTTGCGCGGTCTGCCGGTGGCCAAGTCTTTGTCGCCCACGTTGAGCCAGGCCGAGACCCATTTGGCCGACATCACCGCGCGCATGGAGCACAAGGGCGACAGCGACCAGGTCTGTCTGGATTTGTTGGTGTCTTTGGCCGCACGGACAGAGCGTGCCATGGCAGAGCATGGGTATCGGTTTTCTGCGACACGCGCTTATGCCGACTTGGTCAACCAGCGCATCACCGAGCTGCGAGAGCGCCCCATGGAGGGCACGCAGACGGTGGGCGAGTTCATGCGGCGGCGTTTGTTCCCAGCCATGGCCACCGTGGCCGCCACCGCGCAGCGCATGACTTCTTTGTCTGAACGGGTCGCGCGCACCAGCGCCTTGTTGCGCACGCGGGTCGACATTGCCACCGAAACGCAAAACCAAGTCTTGTTGGAAAAACTCACCAAAGGCCAAGAATTGCAGCTGCGCTTGCAAAGCACGGTGGAAGGCCTGTCGATTGCCGCGATCAGCTATTACGTGATCAGTTTGTTGTTCTACGGTGCCAAGGCGCTGAACGCGATGGGGCTGCCGATTCAGCCTGAAATGGCGGCGGGGGCCATGGTGCCCTTGGTGCTGTGGGGGGTGTGGCGCACCACACGCAAAATCCACGACAAATTGCACGTCGCTGTCAATTGAGGCTTTGAGGCTTTGACGCCTTCACGGCAGGGCGACTCATTGGCCTTGCGTGGGGGCCGTCTCGATCACGCCGCCACCCAAACACACCTCGCCGTCATACACCACGGCGCTTTGACCGGGGGTGACGGCCCACTGGTTTTCGCTGAAGTTCAGTGCGAAACCGGCTTGGGCATGGGCCGGGTTAAGGGCGCTCAGTTGGCAGGGTGCATCGGCCTGGCGGTAACGGGTTTTGGCCGCATACAGGCCCGCTGCAGGCGGCTCGCCCGCGCACCAGCTCACGTCGGTGGCGACCAAGCTGGGGGACTGCAGCCAAGGGTGCTCGTGGCCTTGTACCACCCACAAGGTGTTGTGTTCAAGGTCTTTGCGTGCGACAAACCAAGGGCTGTGTTCGCCGCCGCCGCGTTGTGCGCCCTTGGCCTTGACGCCGCCAATGCCCAGGCCCTGGCGTTGCCCCAAGGTGTAAAAGCTCAGGCCCTCATGGCGGCCAATGGTGCGCCCTGTCGGGTCTTTGATGGGGCCCGGTTCTTTGCGGATGTAGCGGTTGAGAAACTCCCTGAAAGGGCGCTCGCCGATGAAACAAATGCCGGTGGAGTCTTTTTTCTTGGCGTTGGGCAGGCCGATGGCCTCAGCGATGCGGCGCACTTCGCTTTTGTGCAACTCACCCACGGGGAAAAGTGTTTTGGCCAGCTGCTGCTGGTTCAGGCGGTGCAAAAAATAGCGTTGGTCTTTGCTCGGGTCCAGGCCCTTGAGCAGTTCGTGGCGACCGGTTTGGGCATTCAGGCGCACACGCGCATAGTGGCCGGTGGCGATTTTTTCAGCACCCAAGCGCATGGCGTGGTCAAGGAAAGACTTGAACTTGATTTCCGCGTTGCACAAGATGTCCGGGTTGGGTGTGCGGCCAGACTGGTATTCGCGCAAAAACTCCGAAAACACCCGGTCTTTGTAATCGGCCGCGAAATTGATGTGTTCGATCTCTATGCCCAAGACATCGGCCACGGCAGCGGCATCGACAAAGTCGATGTTGGAAGAGCAGTATTCGCTGTTGTCATCGTCTTCCCAGTTTTTCATGAAGATGCCAATCACCTCATGGCCTTGCGCCTTGAGCAAATGGGCCGTGACGGCTGAATCAACGCCGCCGGACAAACCGACGACCACACGAGGAAGATGGGACATGGGCCAATTATCCCGTGACTGCAACGGCTTCATCTTGCGAGAGGCCATTCTTCATGAATAATGGACCGATGCGCTTGCGTCCATCTTGCACTTGGTGCCTTATTTTCAGTACATTCCTGCGCGATGTCACACAGGGCATGTTCATCATCACCCACAGTGGTTTGGCCATGGTGGGCCTGTCGGCGACGTGTTTGGTGTTGGCGCTGTGGCTGAATCCGAACTGGCTGCGTTTGGCCCAGAGCGAAGTGGTTGGTTGGTTGCGCGAGCGCCAGGTTTTGCTGTATTGGCTGCCCGAAAACACCGCCCTGGGTGTCACGGCCATGAAGGTGCAGGATTTGCCCCGAGCCCAGGCTGCGGCTGCCGAGTGGCTGAGCCGCAAATACAGCATTGCGCCAGAACCTCTGGCCGCCTTGGTGGCCGAGGCCCATGTCCAGTCCAAGAAATCCAAATTGGCGCCGCATTTGATTTTGGCGGTGATGGCCATCGAATCCAATTTTCACCCTTATGCGCAAAGCCCCGCTGGCGCGCAGGGCCTGATGCAAGTGATGACCGAGGTCCATGCAAAACGCTACGAAAGCTATGGGGGTAAGCAGGCCGCTATTGACCCCATTGCCAATTTGCGGGTGGGTGTGGCCGTCTTGTCCGATGTCATTCGCTTGCGCGACGGCTCCATTGAAGAGGGCCTGAAGCTTTACCTGGGCGGTTATGGCCTGACCGAAGACGGTGGTTACGTGGCCAAGGTGCTGGCGGTGCAGGCGCAACTGGACCGCGTGGTGGCCGGCGAACAGGTGCCGGTTCGTTAAGCCCCCGGCCTTGGGGTTTAAGTGCTCAGCGGCTGAAAAACAGCGCACTCATCACCAGCCCGGTGGCGATGACCAGCCGCCGCACCCACAACACCGGCAGGCGTTTGGCCCAGCGGGCTCCGACCCAGCCGCCCGCTGTGGCCAGCAGCATCATCCAAACCGCTTGAGGCCAGACGATGGCCCCGGCTGCGGCAAAGGCCGCCACCGAAAGCAAAGACAGCACAAAAGAGTTGAGGTTCTTCAAGGCGTTGACGGTGTTCAGCCGGGACTCGCCCGTCAAGGTGTACAGCGCCATCAGCAAAATGCCCAAGCCACCGTTGAAGTAACCGCCATAAATGGCCACCCCCAACAGCCCGGGCAGACGCCAAGCGGGGTGGCCCTGGCCTGCATTGCGCCGGGCCAAAAAAGGGCCGGCCGCAAACAAGACCGTGGCCAGCAGCAGCAACCACGGCACCAGACCCGAAAACAGCTTGGCCGGGGTGACCAGCAACAAGCCCGCCCCCATCAGCCCGCCCAGCGCCGCAATCAGGACTTCACGCTGCAGCAAGGCGCGTGGCACGGCCAGCAGCTCGGCGCGAAACCCCAGGGCACTGCCCAAATAACCGGGACTCACCGCCATGGCGCTGGTGGCATTGGCCGCCAAGGGCGGCACGCCCGCAAACACCAGGGCCGGAAAAGTCAGAAAGCTGCCGCCACCGGCCACGGCATTGAGCACGCCAGCGGCAAAGGCGGCCGACCCAGTCAGCAGCCAAAGGGCCTCGCCGGGCATGGCTGCGCTCATGTTTGCAGGGGGGGCAAGTCGGCCACGGCCGCGGCGGTGTGGATCACTTTCAAGTCAAAGCGTTGCCCGGCCAGGTGGTCTTCCATGCACTGCAACACCAAGGGGCTGCGGTGGCGCGCAGCGCTGTCACGCACTTCTTGCGGGGTCATCCACAGGGTTCGGACAATGCCATGGTCCAGTTTCAAATGGGGTTGGTGTGCGCCAACTTCTCCGCAAAAAGCCACGCGCAAATAAGTGATGTCTTCACCCGTGGCGGGGCGTTGAAAGCGCGACAGGTAAATCCCCACCAGCGCCGTGGGGGTGAAGGCGTGGGCGGTTTCTTCCAGCGTTTCGCGGGCGCAGCCTTGGGCCGGTGATTCGCCCGGGTCCAAGTGGCCGGCCGGGTTGTTCAGGCGCAAACCCTCTGGGGTGTGCTCTTCGATCAGCAGGTAGCGGCCATCACGCTCAATGATGGCGGCCACGGTGACATTGGGTTTCCAGCGTGTGTCCATGGCCGCGATTATGCGGGCCTTGCTGCGCCCGCAAAGCATTGCAGGGCATTTGTCAGTCCGTCCCTGGCGTCTTGGTGTTGAGGATCAGACTTGGCTGATAGGGATCGGGTGACGCACAAGCTACACGGGGCAGGGCTTGCCCTAGACGGGCCGGGGCGCACTTCGGTTAAGCTGGAAACTGTGCCATTTTTTTCTATGGATTGAGTGAGGAGTCAGACATGCAGACAGGCGATAACGCCCTTAAGCCGCAGCGCATTGGTGTGCCGCGAGAGATTTTCCCCGGTGAAAAACGGGTGGCCACGGTGCCCGATGCGGTGACCAAACTGGTCAAGCTCGGCTTTGCCGTGGTGGTAGAACAGGGCGCGGGTGAACTCGCCGACCTGTCTGATGCCGCCTACATCGAAGCCGGTGCGAGCATCGCGCCCAGTGCAGCCGCTTTATGGAGCGGCTGCGACATCGTCTTCAAGGTGCGCGCCCCTGCGCCGGACGAGGTGGCGCTGATGCACCCAGGCCAAACCCTGATTGGCTTTTTGTGGCCGGCCCAAAACCCCGAGTTGATGCAGCAGTTGGCTGACAGACAGGTCACGGCCTTGTCGATCGACGCGTTGCCACGCACGCTGAGTCGCGCCCAAAAGATGGACGCCTTGACTTCCATGGCCGGTGTCAGCGGCTACCGCGCCGTGGTGGAAGCGGCCAATGCCTTCGGGCGCTTTTTCAACGGCCAGATCACAGCGGCGGGCAAAGTGCCGCCGGCCAAGGTGTTCATTGCCGGTGCCGGTGTGGCTGGATTGGCCGCCATTGGCGCAGCCGCCAGCCTGGGCGCCATCGTGCGCGCCAATGACACGCGGGCCGAAGTGGCCGACCAAGTGGTTTCGCTCGGCGGTGAGTTCGTCAAGGTCGACTACGAAGAAGAAGGCGCTGGCGGCGGCGGTTATGCCAAGGTCATGAGCGAGGGCTTTCAGGCCGCACAGCGCGAGATGTACGCCAAACAAGCCCGCGAGGTGGACATCATCATCACCACCGCCTTGATTCCCGGCAAACCCGCGCCCAAGCTGATCACCGCCGAGATGGTGCAAAGCATGAAACCCGGCAGCGTGATCGTGGACATGGCCGCCGAGCAAGGCGGTAACTGCGAGTTGACCGTGCCCGGCCAAGCGGTGGTCAGGCACGGCGTGACCATCGTGGGTTACACCGACCTGGCCTCGCGCATGGCCCGCCAGTCGTCCACGCTCTACGGCACCAACCTGTTTCGCCTGGCCGAAGAGCTGTGCAAGACCAAAGACGGCGTGATCAACGTCAACATGCAAGACGACGCCATCCGTGGCCTCACCGTGACCAAGGACGGTGCCATCACTTGGCCAGCACCCCCTTTGGCCGTCGCGCCCAAGCCCGCAGCCAAACCGGCCGCCGCGCCAAGTGCGAAAAAAGGCCATGGCCATGGCGAGCCGTCGGGCCCCATGCCCGCAGGCAAGCTGCTTGTGGTGGCGGCGGTCACGGCCGTGTTGTTTGCGCTGGTCGGTGCCTACGCACCGGCCGCCTTCTTGTCGCATTTCACGGTGTTTGTGTTGGCCTGCTTTGTGGGCTACATGGTGGTGTGGAACGTCAAACCTGCGCTGCATACCCCGCTCATGAGCGTGACCAATGCCATCAGCTCCATCATTGCGATTGGTGCCTTGGTGCAAATCTCGCCCATGGCCAACGCCGCCAGCCGCCCCAACACGCTGATCATCATCTTGGCCTCGGTGGCTTTGGTGCTCACGGCCATCAACATGTTCGGTGGCTTTGCCGTGACCCAGCGCATGCTGGCGATGTTTAGAAAATAATGACTTTGGGGACAGATCTTTAGCTCTGTCCCCAACTGATTGAGAATTTGGGGTCAGATCTTTAGCTCTGTCCCCAACTGATTAAAGAATTTGGGGAAAGATCTTTAGCTCTGTCCCCAACCGATTAAAGAATTTGGGGAAAGATCTTCAGCTCTGTCCCCAACCGATTAAGAATTTGGGGAAAGATCTTTTGTGCTTTGCCCAACCGATTAAGAAAAGAGACCTTTATGACCTCAAGCTTGGCCACCGTCGCCTACATCGGCGCGACCATTCTTTTCATCCTCAGCTTGGGCGGTTTGTCCAACCAGGAAACTGCCCGTCGGGGCAATCTGTACGGCATGGTCGGTATGGCCTTGGCCGTGCTGGCCACGGTGTTTGGCCCGCAAGTCACGGCCGCTGGCATCCCATGGATCGTTGGCGCTTTGGTCGTTGGTGGGGCCATTGGCCTGTATGCCGCCCGCTCGGTGCAAATGACGCAAATGCCTGAACTGGTGGCCCTGATGCACAGCATGGTCGGCATGGCCGCGGTGCTGGTGGGTTATGCCACCTACGTCGATCCCGAAGCCACCAAGGGCTTTGAGGGCGCGGCCCACGCGATCCATGCAATGGAAATCTACATCGGCATTTTCATCGGCGCGGTGACCTTCTCTGGCTCGATTGCCGCTTTCGGCAAACTCTCGGGCCGCATCGGTGGCAGCCCCTTGCTGCTGCCTGCGCGCCACTGGCTCAACCTGGCTGGTTTGCTGGCCGTGGTGTATTTTGGCCGCATGTTCTTGCAGGCCGAGAGCATTGAGGCCGGCCTGTTCCCCTTGTTCATGATGAGCGCCATCGCGCTGCTGTTTGGCATCCACATGGTCATGGCCATTGGCGGCGCCGACATGCCGGTGGTGGTGTCCATGCTCAACAGCTACTCGGGTTGGGCGGCAGCGGCCACCGGCTTCATGCTGAGCAACGATTTGCTGATCGTCACCGGTGCCTTGGTGGGCTCAAGCGGCGCGATTTTGTCCTACATCATGTGCAACGCCATGAACCGCAGCTTCATCAGCGTGATCGCGGGGGGCTTTGGCACCACGGCTGCTGCGCCCAAGCCTGCCGGTGGCGCGGCCGAGCCAGTGGGTGAAGTCAACCCGATCTTGGCGGCCGAGACCGCCGAGCTGCTGCGTGACGCCAAGAACGTGATTGTGGTGCCCGGCTACGGCATGGCCGTGGCGCAGGCGCAGCACACGGTGTTTGAAATCACCAAGCACCTGCGCGAAAAAGGCGTGAACGTGCGCTTTGGCATCCACCCGGTGGCCGGGCGCATGCCAGGCCACATGAACGTGCTCTTGGCCGAGGCCAGGGTGCCTTATGACATCGTGTTCGAGATGGACGAGCTCAACGACGACTTCCCCGACACCGACGTGGCCATCGTCATTGGTGCCAACGACATCGTCAACCCGGCCGCCCAAGACGACCCGACCAGCCCCATCGCGGGCATGCCGGTGCTCGAGGTCTGGAAGGCCCGCACCAGCATCGTCATGAAGCGCTCCATGGCCAGTGGTTACGCCGGTGTGGACAACCCGCTGTTCTACAAAGACAACAACCGCATGCTGTTTGGCGACGCCAAGAAGATGCTCGACGAGGTCTTGACGGCACTCAAAGCCTGAACGGCTGAACCTAAAGGGCGTTGAAAGAACCGTTCACGCGGGTCCTTGGCTGATGGTGCCCGATGGCCGCCTGGTTTTTGAGTGCAGGGGCTTGTGATCTGACTGGTGGCCACAACGCTCAGGGCATCCAAGTCGGCATTCACCCCAGTGCCGGCTCCAGTTGCTGGGCTTCACATGGGTGCAGCGGACAAGTGCGCGAGACCCGAGTCAGCGGGGCTGCGGAGGGCAATGCAGTGCAAAAAGCAGGTCCAAAGCGGTCGATTGCTTATTAATAAAATCAGGGCAACCGCGCGCTGGGCTCATATCCGTGTCTTAATGTCATACAAAGTTTCGGGGTTTTTAAACCATCCCCGGAAAACCAAGGGGCCCTGTTTTCATGGCAGGCGTCCATGGCGATGGCCCTTCAATGCGCAAGCTTCAATTGGTCGTCAATGTCTGACAACGAAGAGTGCGATGAACACAAAATCGGACAACGAGAAGTACTACACCACGGCGCAGGCCGCCAAAATCCTGAGTGTTTCCATTACCACCGTGCAGCGCATGGTGGAGAACGGCTTGTTCAAAGCCTATGTCACCGAAGGAGGACACCGCCGCATCTGGGCGTCTTCATTGAGCCTGTATTCGGAAAAAATAGGCGCAGCGGCGACGCACGAAACGGTTGATGCGCTGCAAGTGTGTGTCTTGCATTCGAGTCAGCACATCCAGGAAGAGCTGGTCAAGATCAGCCATTTGCCTCATGTCACCGTCATCACCGACCCGCTGGATTTGATGAGCCTGGGCAAGCAGGTGGCTTGTTTTTTTGTCGACCTGCGAATTCCCTGGTTGGTGCAGTCGCCACTGAATTTGCAAAACCAAGCCAGCGCGAACGCGACCATCACGGCTTACAACGCGGCGGGTTTGGCCAAGTCCAGCCCTTGGCGCAAAAACCCCAAGCTGACTTTGTTGGAGCAAGACATCAGTGAAAACTTTGTGCGCGGTTACATGTTGTCGACAGCCCACAGAATCAGCGCCCAAACGCACACCCAATAAATCTGACTTGCTTGGGCTCGGCCTGATCTCAAGGATTTGGCTCAAACGGGCAATGGCCATTGGGACCAAGGCGGCTCAGCCCGGCCGCGCAGAACCCCAAAAGTCGGCGGCCTTCACCCCGGTGCCTCATGCTTTGAAGGCGATAGGCGCAGAGGCATTCGTGTTTTTGGTGGTTGGCTCAACTCAAAGTCATCAGAGCTGTTAACCCCGGGAAATCCAGTAGTTTCGCTCGTCAGCTTGATGTCAGATCTACGCTAAACTGAAATGAAGGAGAGAACTGAATGAACACTAGTCCCGTTTGGCTAAAAAGTTACCCCGATGGCGTTCCTGCCGACATCGACTTCACCCAATACAGCTCTTTGGTGGCTTTGCTCGAAGAGAGTTTTGAAAAATACGCCAACCGGGTGGCCTACAGCTTCTTGGGCAAGGAGATCAGCTATGCCCAGACCGACCAAGAAAGCATGGCCATGGCGGCCTATTTGCAGTCTCTGGGCCTGAGCAAGGGCGACCGCGTGGCGGTCATGATGCCCAATGTGCCGCAATACCCGGTGGCCGTGGCGGCGATCTTGCGCGCTGGTTTCGTGGTCGTCAACGTCAACCCGCTTTACACCGCCCGCGAACTGGAGCACCAGCTCAAGGACTCTGGTGCCAAAGCGATTGTGATCATCGAGAATTTTGCGGCAACCCTTGAAAAATGCTTGGCCCAAACACCGGTGCAGCACATTGTCTTGGCCGCCATGGGTGACCGACTGGGCATGCTCAAGGGCGGCTTGGTCAATTACGTGGTGCGCAACGTCAAAAAGATGGTGCCAGCCTTCAATTTGCCGCAGGCGGTCCGCTTCAACGATGCCTTGGCCAAAGGCCGCCAGCAGACCTTTCGCAAGCCCGTTCTGAACGCCGACGACATCGCCGTGCTGCAATACACAGGCGGCACCACAGGGGTCTCCAAAGGTGCGGTGCTGCTGCACCGCAATGTGATTGCCAACGTCTTGCAGTCGGAGGCCTGGAACCTACCGGCGATGAAGAACTTGCCCGCTGGTGAGCAGCCGACTTCGGTGTGCGCCTTGCCGCTTTATCACATCTTCGCCTTCACGGTGAACATGATGTTGGGCATGCGCATGGGGGGCAAAACCATTTTGATTCCCAACCCGCGCGATTTGCCCGCCGTGTTGAAAGAGCTGTCCAAGCACACTTTCCACAGCCTTCCGGCGGTCAATACCTTGTTCAATGGTTTGGCCAACCATCCTGATTTCAACACCGTCAACTGGTCCAACCTGAAAGTGTCTTTGGGCGGTGGCATGGCGGTCACGCCCACGGTGGCCAAACTTTGGTTGGAAAAAACCGGTTGCCCCATCTGCGAAGGTTACGGCCTGTCCGAAACCAGCCCATCGGCCAGTTGCAACCCGGTCAACAGCACCGATTTTTCGGGCACCATCGGTGTGCCCATTCCGGGCACTTGGATGAAATTGCTGGATGACGATGGCAACGAGGTGACCACCCCGGGCCTGCCTGGAGAGATTGCCATCAAAGGACCCCAGGTCATGGCCGGCTATTGGCAGCGGCCTGATGAAACCGCCAAGGTCATGACAGAGGACGGTTATTTCAAATCGGGTGATGTGGGCATTCAGGATGAGCGGGGTTACTTCAAGATCGTCGACCGCAAGAAAGACATGATCTTGGTCAGCGGCTTCAATGTCTACCCCAACGAGGTCGAGGAAGTGGCTTCTGCCTGCCTGGGTGTGATGGAGTGCGCGGCGATTGGTGTGCCCGACGAAAAAACCGGCGAGGCAGTGAAACTGGTGGTGGTCAAGAAAGACCCGGCCCTGACCGAAGCGCAGATCATGGCCTATTGCCGTGAAAACATGACCGGCTACAAGCAGCCCCGGGTGATTGAGTTCAGAGACGAGTTGCCCAAAACCCCTGTGGGCAAAATTTTGCGCCGCGAACTGCGCAACAAAACCTGAGCGGCCAGCTGCACACAAGTGCCTGCAGGCACTCAAGCAAGCGGCCCAGGTGGCCGCTTTTTTCATCAACGTGTTCCAAGAAAGGCCATGCATGGCGGTGATCGGCATCATGAGTGCCATGCACGAGGAGTTGGCCGCCGTGCTGGCAGATATCCAAGGGGCGCAGTGTGTGTCTGTGGCAGGGCGTGATTTTTGGGCAGGCCATTGGCATGGCCATGCGGTGGTGGCGGTGTTGTCGCGCATTGGCAAAGTGGCGGCCGCCACCACGGCCGCGATCTTGGTCGAGCGCTTTGGTGCCGATGTGGTGGTCTTCACTGGGGTGGCGGGTGGCCTGGGGGAGGGGGTTCAGGTGGGCGATGTGGTGGTGGCCAGTGCCTTTGTGCAGCACGACATGGATGCCACGCCGCTTTTCCCGCGCTTTGAGGTGCCCTTGTATGGCCGCTCTGGGTTTGCGGCCGATGCCCAAGTGTCGGCGCAATTGGCTGGCGCGGCCGCGCAAGTCTTGCGCGATGCGCCAACGCATTTGGGCCATGCCGCCATGGCGCTGTTGAGCGGGCGCGCTCCTCGGTTGCACAGGGGCTTGGTGCTCAGCGGGGACCGCTTCGTTTCGACCCATGCACAAAGCCTGGCCTTGCGCCAGGCCTTGCCCGATGCCATGGCGGTCGAGATGGAAGGGGCTGCGGCGGCCCAGGTGTGCTGGGACTGCCAAGTGCCTTTTGCGGCGGTGCGCACGGTCTCCGACCGGGCCGATGACCAGGCGCACACCGACTTCAACCGCTTCATTGAGGTGGTGGCCAGCCGTTACAGCCTGGCGGTGCTGTCACACTGGCTGCGCGAGCGGCCTCTTACTTGAGCCAGCCACGGCGGCGGAAATACCACATGGGCACCACCGCACTGGCCACCATCAGGGCCAGCGCATAGGGGTAGCCCCATTTTTGCGACAGCTCGGGCATGTACTGGAAGTTCATGCCGTACAGGCTGGCGATCAAGGTGGGTGGCAGCAAAGCCACGCTGGCGACCGAGAAGATCTTGATGATCTTGTTTTGGTTGATGTTGATGAAACCGACGGTGGCATCCATCAAAAAGTTGATCTTGTCAAACAAAAAGGCCGTGTGCGAATCGAGCGAGTCGATGTCGCGCATGATCTGCCGGGCATCTTCAAACTGCTCGGCGTTGAGCATCTTGGAGCGCATCATGAAACTCAGGGCGCGGCGGGTGTCCATGACGTTGCGGCGGATGCGGCCGTTCATGTCTTCTTGCCGGGCAATGGCGCCCAGCACTTCGCTGGCCATGGCGTCGGTCACGTCACCCGACAGCACGGTGTTGCCCACTTTTTCGAGTTGGTCGTAAATGCCTTCCAGCGTGTCGGCCGAATACTCGGCATCGGCGTCAAACAATTTGAGCAGCACGTCTTTGGCGTCTTCGATCAGGCCGGGGGCGCGGCGCGCGCGCATGCGCAGCAGGCGAAACACCGGCACGTCTTCGTCGTGGATGGAAAACAGCACGCCCTGGCTTTTTAAATTGGCGTTGTGCTGGTTCAAGATGAAGGCGCAGCGCACGGTGCGCGGTTCGTCGTCATCGGCGATCAAAAAGTCAGACCGGATGTGCAACTCGCCATTGTCTTCTTCGTAGAAACGGGCCGATTCTTCAATGTCCTCGTCCATCGCGTCTTCGGGGATGGACAGGCCAAAGTATTGCTTGATCCAGCGTTTTTCATCCAGAGTGGGCGATTCCAGATCGACCCAAATGGGCTGAAAACGGGAGAGTTCTTCCAACGATTCGATCTCTTCCTGAAAGAGGCGGCCGTTGACGAGTGTGAAGATGTTGAGCATGGCGAATCCAGAAAATGGCCAGTTGCCAAAAGTTCAAAGGGGCGGCGAAGGGGATATGCAGCAGCTTTCGAACGATGGGCAGGGTGCTCAAAACATTCGAAAGCTACCGACTCGGGGTAGTTTCCACAGGGGCATGTCTCCAGAATGAATCGCCCAATTATGGCACTGGATGTGTGTCGCTGGGACTTAAAAATGCCACGATCTCATCGGCTCTGGCCTGCACATCGGCGCGGCCCAAGGCCATCAGTGCCTGTATGAAACCCGGCTCAAACAACAGATAACTGGCCAAGGCCGCACCACTGCCGTGCAAAGCCCCAAGCCCTTTCAGGGTCCGAACAATCGGCTTGGGCAAGGAAGCCACATGCGCTTGTGCCAGTCCATCCAGCGAAGCGCTGGGCTGAAGGCTGAGCACCTCGATCGGTCGAAAAGGCAGTTGCGCACGCAGAGGTTCTGGCAAAGCCAACAGGGTCAGGTTGATGCGGGCAATTTGCTCCACATCGGCCTCCAAGGTGTCGTGGAACACACTGGCCATGGCGTGACCCGCGATGGTGCCCAACGAAGGCCGGCCTGAGGGTTTGACCATCGGATGAACGCCGCTGCGCGCAGGCTGGCCCACGCCGATGGCGAAGATCCGGTCCGCGCCCAGATGCACGGCACATGCCAAGGGGGAAATTTGCCGCATCGAGCCATCGCCGAAAAACTCCATGCGGCCATCGACCCACAGCGGGGTGGGCGGGAAAAGAAAGGGGATGGCGCTGGAGGCCATCAGGTGTTCGATCGTGATGGGTTGCTGTTCGGCGCGGCGGCCTGGACGGCTCCAGGGGATGGGCAGGCCATCTCGGGTTTGGCAAAAGGTCCAATGGGCGCCCGTCGAATAACTCGAGGCCGTCACGGCCAAGGCCCGCAGGTCACCGTTTCGCAAGGCTTGGTCGATGCGGTCCAGAGCAATGGCTTTGTGCAAAGTGTCGACCAAGGCGAAACTGTCCATGGCGGCCGCATGTTGGCGCGCCGAAAGCACCAGGCCCAAGGCCGTGGCCCAGCGGCTGAACTTGGCCAGCGGGGTATTGGGCAGGTGGAACACCGCCTCGCTGCGCAGGCCGCCCCAAAAATGGGCCAAGGCCTGCAGCCCGTCCAGGCCATTCATGGCCTGGCTGGCCAGAAATGTGGCGTTCAAGGCCCCGGCCGAGGTGCCGCTCAGCACCTGAAACGGAAATCGCGCGGGCTTTGGCCCTTTTTCGCCCAACAAATCGCCAATCGCCTGCAAGGCACCGGCTTGGTAAGCGGTGCGCGCCCCACCCCCCATGAGCACCAGGCCTGCGGTGCTGCCGGATGGGGGCCTGTGTTGGTTGGGGGGCAAGCTGTCGATGTGCATGGTGGGCAAAGGGGTGCCAACAGGGTGTTAGATTCAGTTGCTAAACCTAGGCATTGTTTCATGACCACCGAAAAGACCCCATCATTGACCCTCAAGCGTGAGCGCTGGCTTTTGCTCACGCTGGCGGGCATCCAGTTCACCCACATCCTGGATTTCATGATCATGATGCCGCTGGGGCCGCAGTTCACCCGTTTGTTTGACATCAGCACTGCCCAGTTTGGCCTGTTGGTCTCGGCCTACACCCTGTCTGCCGGCTTGTCGGGACTGGTGGCGGCCACCTACATCGACCGCTTTAGCCGAAAGCGCTTGCTGTTGGTGATGTACGGCTTGTTTGGCGTGGCCACCTTGGCTTGCGGCCTGGCGCCCGACTACCAGTGGCTGATGCTGGCCAGGGTGGCGGCCGGTCTGTTCGGCGGCGTTTTGTCGTCCTTGTCCCAAACCATTGTGGCCGACGTGATCCCTTTTGAGCGACGGGGCAGGGCCATGAGCGTGGTGATGACCTCATTTTCCATCTCCACCGTGGCCGGTGTGCCCCTGGGTTTGTTTTTGGCGGCGCACCTGAGCTGGCATGCC
>CAMCNQ010000039.1 GCA_945875955.1 Limnohabitans sp. Rim8
CAAGGCCAAGCTGATCATCATCTCGCTCAAGGTCCAGCCGCTTGGGCCGGCGGTTGGATGGGCTTGTGGCCGTGTTGGGCGGTTCATGGTCACCCCTTTTCAATGGGACTTGGGTGATTCATTGTGAATACTTAATAATGACTTGTACAGTGCAAAAACAGGCGGCAACACAGGTATGTGCAAAGGGGGAGGGGGGATGACCAGAAACCGCGCGGATTGTTCCGCGGGCTTTACCATGCTCGAGGCTTTGGTGGTGATGGCTGTGTTGGGCACGCTGGCGGCTTTGTCGGCACCCAGCCTGATGGCTTTGCGAGAAAAACACCAAATGCAAAGCCAAGGCGAACTTTTTTTGAGCAGTTTGCAGTTGGCCCGCTCGCAAGCTTTGCAGCGCCAAAAGCGGGTGATGGTGTGTCTGCGCGATGCGGGCGATGTATGCACCAGCCAAGGCAGTTGGGCCCAAGGCTGGGTGGTGTTTGTGGACGACAACGGCAACGCCGTGCTGGACGGCCAAGAGCAGCGCCTGCAAGTGCAAGGCCCTGCGCCCGCATTTTTGCGGATGACGGGCAACACACCGGTGCGCCGTTATGTCTCTTATGGGCCAGAGGGCCGCAGCCAAAGCGTTTCAGGCGCTTTACTGTTCGGCACCTTGCGCCTTTGCAAGCCGGGGCAATCGGCGGCTTGGGAGCTGGTGATCAACGCGGTGGGCAAGCCCCGCTTGGAGGCGGTTTTGTTGTCTGCAGCCGAAGCTGAGGCTTGCTGAGCAGGCTTATTTTTTGACTTCGTCAACCAGGGTTTTGAAGGCGTCGATGTCTTCAAAATTGCGGTAAACACTGGCAAAGCGCACATAAGCGACTTTGTCGAGTTTTTTCAATTCGCGCATGACCAGCTCGCCCAAACGGTGGGAGGCGACCTCACGGATGCCCAGGTTGAGCAGCTTTTCCTCGATGCGCTCAATGGCCCCGTCCACCTGCTCGGTGCTCACGGGGCGTTTGCGCAGGGCCAGGTTGAGGCTGGCGCGCAATTTCTCACGCTGGTATTCGATGCGCCGGCCGTCTTTTTTGACGATGGCTGGAAAGTTGACTTCCGGCTTTTCGTAAGTGGTGAAGCGCTTTTCACAGGCCCCGCACTGGCGTCGGCGGCGGATGAAATCCCCGTCCTCGGCCAGGCGTGTTTCGACCACCTGGGTCTCAAGGTGGCTGCAAAAAGGGCACTTCATGGCGCAGACCGCTCAGCGGTAGACTGGAAAGCGACTGGTCAAGGCGTGGACTTTGGCACGCACGGCGGCCAAGTTGGCTTCGTCCAGCGGGTTGTCCAGCACGTCGGCGATCAGGTGGGCGGTGGCGCGGGCTTCTTCGTCTTTGAAACCCCGCGTGGTCATGGCCGGCGTGCCAATGCGCACGCCGCTGGTCACGAATGGTTTTTCAGGGTCGTTTGGGATGGCGTTCTTGTTGATCGTCATGTGGGCGTTGCCCAAAGCCGCTTCAGCCAATTTGCCGGTGATGCCGTGTTTCCATGTCGAACTCTCGCGCAAATCCACCAGCATGACGTGGCTCTGGGTGCCGCCACTCACAATGCGCAGGCCGCGCTGGGTCAAGGTCTCTGCAATGATTTGCGCATTTTTGATCACTTGGGTTTGGTAGACCTTGAACTCTGGCGTCATCGCTTCTTTGAAAGCCACCGCCTTGGCTGCAATGACATGCATCAGTGGGCCGCCTTGCAGGCCGGGAAAGATGGCGCTGTTGATGGCTTTTTCGTGTTCGGCTTTCATCAAGATGATGCCACCGCGCGGGCCGCGCAAGCTTTTGTGGGTGGTCGAGGTCACCACGTCGGCGTGGGGCACCGGGTTGGGGTAGACACCCGCAGCAATCAGGCCGGAGTAATGGGCCATGTCGACCAAAAAGATCGCGCCCACTTCTTTGGCGATCTTGGCAAAGCGCTCAAAGTCAATGTGCAGCGAATAGGCAGAGGCACCTGCGATGATCAGCTTGGGCTTGGTTTCGCGGGCCTTGGCTTCCATGGCCTCGTAATCGATGGCTTCGTTGGCATCCAGACCATAGGACACGGCGTTGAACCACTTGCCCGACATGTTCAAAGACATGCCATGGGTCAGGTGACCGCCTTCAGCCAGGCTCATGCCCAAAATCGTGTCGCCGGGCTTGAGGAAGGCCAAAAACACGGCCTCGTTGGCCGACGCGCCGCAGTGGGGTTGCACGTTGGCCGCTTCAGCGCCATAAATTTGCTTGACGCGGTCAATCGCCAGCTGTTCGGCCACGTCGACAAACTCACAACCGCCGTAATAACGCTTGCCTGGATAGCCCTCGGCATACTTGTTGGTCAGCTGCGAGCCTTGTGCCGCCATGACGGCGGGCGAGGCGTAGTTTTCACTGGCGATCAGCTCGATGTGTTGCTCTTGGCGCAGGTTTTCGGCTTGGATGGCGGCAAAGACTTCGGGATCGGTTTGCTCGATCAGGTGGTCACGTTGGTACACGGCAGTCCTTCAAATGATGGAACCTTGCGCAAGACCCGTCAACGGTCTGCCGCAAGGGCTGCCCAGGCGAACGGCTGAAAACCTGTTGTTGGGGTTTAAATCCACCAAAATCAGGTTGCGCGCTTCCCAGTGGTTCTGGTGTGACACAAGGTCACCGCGTTCCACGTCAGAGCCATTCCGGTGCAGTTTGGAATGGGGGCTCCTATCGCCAGTCGCGCACCTGATGAGTGTAGCTGAGCCATGGCCCACTTTTTTCTAAGCCGATTTATATTCAGGCGGGTTTTTTGTTCACTGCCATGGGTGGCGCTTGGGGTTTCACACTGATTTTGTCGAGCAGTTTTTGCTCAGCCAAAATGCGTTCCACATAGGCTTGGCTGGTGCTTACCCCTGTGGTCGCGGCATACAGCGCCAATGCTTCTTCAAGGGTATCGGTTTGTTGGGTCAGGGCTTGCAATTGCCTGACCCCTATGCGCAGATTGGTCAGGGGGTCGAAGGCAGAAAAGGGCCCGCCAAATTGACTCAAGCTCTCTTCATGGGCATCCAACTCAATTTGCATCAAGCCCACAATGCCCTGGCTGGCCGAGGCAAAGGGGTTGAAGCGCGATTCAACGGCCATGATGGACAGGATTAAATTTGGCGGCAATTGGCTTCGCTCACCCAAGGCGCCCGCCTCTGACACCAAGGCTGCCATGGCCTGTGTCGAAACACGGTACTTGCGACTGAGCCACTTGCTCACAGCCGCTTGCTCGGGCGTCAGACTGCTCAACTCAGCGGCCAAGGTGCGTTCGGCCGCGTTGTTGGCGGGGGTGACATTCAAGTTTTTGATTTGTTGAATTTCCACCCAACTGAGCAAGGCGTCGCTGGCAGAGGCCTGCAAATTGGGCAAGGAGGAAAAGGTCAATGCCACCACCACAACCGCCAGCCCGAACAAAGCCAGGCTGTGCCGGGTCACCGCGACAAACCCTTCGTGGACATCGGACAGCCAGATTTGAAGCCCATGCAGCAGTTGGGACATTTTGGTGGTCGCTGACATGGCACTTCCTTTCTACCGAGCAGGGTGGTGATCACCAAGGCCTGGTGGTGTTGACGGCAGACTTTGCCATGACGGCATGTCAAAGGACACCTTGATTTCGAGTTTGCGCCCTGGTTTCAAGCGCTTGAATGCAGCGGATTCTAGAAAGATTAAATATCTGGTCAATACTAAAGAGGACTTATTTAATGAAAATAAATATATAAAACATGGGTTTGGTGTTTGAAACAACAAGAGAATGCGGTGCTTTGATGAATGTGGTTCTGTCAGGGCTAAATACCGGCGAAAATAGCGGGTTACAGCTGGCTGTTGGCCTGAGGCGCATTTGCCCCGGGTCGACGGCTGGGCTTTTTTTGACATGGACCGTGTTTTAAAGTTTTTACCGTGACTTCATCTTCCAAGCATCTAGACCTCGCTGCACTTGACCAATTGACCGGTGGGGCATTCAGTGCCGCCACTTCAAGTGAACGCACTGCCCGTTTGCGCGATTGGCTCGCCACTGGCCCCTCGGCAGACGTGTTGGGTGAGGTCTTTCGCGAAATGGCCGGGCGAGACAAAGGCGCTGCCAAGGTGGTCAAGGAAAAGCTGGACGAACTCAAGCGCCTGCTGGGTCAAGAAGCCTTGGCCGGCGACTGGGCGCAAAAAGCCCAGCAGATCTTGCAAGCTTCGCGACTGAATATTGCCGATGCCATGGCCTGGCAGCGCGATGCGGCAAAAGCCGGTGCCCCTTTGTCCCGCGAGCCCTTGGCCAGCTTGAAGCTGCAATTGGCTGAAGTGGTCAAAGGCGTGGAAGATTTGCAGCACCAAGTCATGGTTCAGCGCGAAGCAGCCGTCTTGCTGGCACAGCGCATCGAAGTGCTGTCGACCAAACCCATACACGAAGCGCAAGCCGGCCAAGTGGGTTTGCAAAGCGATGTGTCGCAATGGGACGCACAAGCCCAGCAGTTGACGAGCAATGCCATGTGGTCCAGTGTGGAGGCCAAATACCCGGGCCAACTCGATGCCGCGCAAAGCCAATTGCAAGCGGTTTGGCAAGGTTTTTCTGCCGCCTTGCTTCAGGCACTGCAAGCCCAGACCGATGCTGCAGCAGCGATGCCCTCGGTGCCTGTGTGGGCCGATGAAATTCGCCGTTTGCGTGGAGAAGCCTTGGCAGCGGCGCCTGTGGCGACCCAAGCCAAGCCGGGCCTGGCCCCTGCCGAGACGGCCAAAGAAGCCAAACCTGCAAAACCCAAAATGGATGCGGCCCAAAGACAGGCCTTGCGGGATTTGGCCCAAAAAGCCGTGACCGACATGCTGGAAGCGCTTGAAAAAGAAACCAGCGAAAACCCGGGTGCGGCCACGTCTGACGCCGCCAACGCGCTGCGTGTGGCCCTGAAGGCGCACGGCAAGAACTTGGACACCGCCTTGGATGAGCGCATTCACCTGGCCCTGATCGGTGCAGGCGACTCCGAAGGCTGGCAGCGTTGGCAAGCCGACCAGGTTCGCCAAGACCTGGTGGCCCAGGCCGAGTCGCTGCTCGATGCCGAAAAAGTCCCCACTGTGGGAGGCCGGAAAATGCAGGACAGGTTGCGCCAATTGCGTGAGAGTTGGAAGCAAACCGATCAAGGTGGACTGCCCAACCATGCCCTTTGGAAGCGTTTTGACGGGGCCTGCAACGAAGCCTACAAGGCCGTGCTGACTTGGTTGGAAAACATCAAAAAAGAGTCCGCCGAGCACCGTGCCCAGCGCCTGGCCTTGATTGAAGAGGTCAAAGCCTTCACCGCGGAAAACGCAGAAAACCAAGATTGGCGCAGCCACCTGCGCGCCTTGCACCAGTTTGCCGACCGTTGGCGCAATGCGGGGCATTTGAGCGAAAAATCCTATGCCGAGATGCAAGCCCAATGGAAAAGCCTGTTCAAGGCAGCGGCGGCACCTTTGGAGGCTGCGCAAAAGGCCAGCGTGGAACGCCGCCAAGCCTTGATCAACGAAGCGCGTGAGCTGGGCGCAGCGCCAGCACTGCGTGTCGACGCCGTCAAGGCCTTGCAGCAGCGTTGGCAAGTCGAAGCCCAATCCGTGCCCTTGGACCGCAAGACCGAGCAAAAGTTGTGGGAAGTCTTTCGCGCGCCTTTGGACGATGCCTTCCAGCGCAAGGGCGCTGAGCGCTATCCGGCTGTAGCCCCGTTGAGCGCCCATGACCACGCAGTGATGGATGCCTCCAAAGCCTTGGAGCAAGCCAACGCCAGCGGTGACGCAGCCCGCATTCGCGCCGCCATGGCCGCATTGGATGCGGCTTTGCGCGGTCAGGCCGCTGCAGCGGTGCCCGCACCGGCGGCCAAAACCGCTTCAGCGCCTTTGGCATCAGAGGCCCAAGAAACAAGCCCGGCAACTCAGCCATTGGGCGCTGAGGACCCGGCCAGCGACGCCGCTGCACAGGCTTCAGCGGTTGCAGATGGCTCCCAAGACGACAGCCAAGCAGGCTCGGACGAGGCCTTGGTCGCTGCGACACAAGCGCCGCAAGTGCCCACCTCAGTGGCCCCGCCCAAACCCAGCAAACCCGTGATCGCGGTGCGCGGCGACGACCGCCCAGGGCAAAAGAAATCGGAAATCGCAGGGCCTGGTGGTCGGCGCGATGCCCGTCCTGGTGAACGCCCAGGGCGTCCTGCTGACCGGGGCCAAGGCCGTTTCGGTGAACGTGGCAGCGATCGCGGAGCCGATCGGTTTTCGCGTGGTGATTTTGCCGAGCGCCCAGATCGTGGGCCTCGTTTGGGCGATGCCGCCTTTCGCGCCCAACGCGAAGCCTTGGAGAGGGCCGAGATGTCCTTGCGCAAATTGGCCGCACAAGCCCATGGCGAAACCCTCACCCGCTTGATGTCGGCTTGGCAAGACCGCCAAGCCGACACTTTGCCCAGCGCGCAGGAGTTGGGCCGGGCGATCAATGCCGCAACCCGCCAAGCCTGGGCCCAAGCCGTCAGCACCGAGGCCAAAGCGGCGGTGCCAACCGCACTGCTGCGTTTGGAGATGGCCGCTGAAGTGCCCACCCCCGCCGACAATTTGAACGAGCGCCGCGCCTTGCAATTGCAGTTGTTGACCCAACGCAACCAACCCGGGCCAAGCGAGACTTGGGGGCTGGACGTGGCCAACGTTTTGTCGGGCCCGCACGACGAAAACACCGCGCGCCGTTTGCAAACCGTGCTCAAGACCCTGTTGCGCAATTGAGCCGGCTGTGCTGCAAGAAAAAAGGGCCGCTGTATCAGCGGCCCTTTTTCATCTCACTCTCGCACAGCGTCTTGGTCTGGCATCGGCAGGCTTCAGACCAAATCCAGTCGCTGCGATGCGCCGTCGCGTTGCAGCCTGAGCACCTGCGCTCGCCGTGGGGCGTGGTCCATGGACCAGTCGCTCAAGACCTGCCGTTGCGCTTGACCTAAGCGGTGATCTGCTGGCCTGTGGGTGTGGCCGTGAACCATGTGTCTCGATTGCGCTTGGGCCAGCCAAAACAAAGCCATGTCGGGGTCCGCATCGGCAAAGCCCATGCCTTCGTGCTTTTGCGACTCGCTCAGGTCGCGCAAGCTGCGCGCAAAAGCTTGGCGTTCGGCCAAGGGTTTGGCCAGAAAACTGTGTTGCCAGGCCTCGCTTCGGGCCTGCAGCCTGAAGGCCTGATAAGGTTTGTCGTCCAAACACAGGGCATCGCCGTGGCTGAGCAAAATGCGTTGCGCGCCCAACTCCAGCAAGCAAGGGTCGCCCAGCGCCTGCACACCGCAGGGGCCCAAAAACGCCGGACCCACCAAAAAATCCCGGTTGCCAGGCATGAAGGCCACATGGGCCCGCTGTGCTGTTTGTTGCAAAACCTGGGCGCAAGATTGCAAAAAAGGGTCTTGAGCGGCTGCATCGTCACCGACCCAGACCTCAAACAAGTCACCCAAAATCAGCACCGCCTGCGCAGGGGTTTTGGCCATGTAGTCTTGCCAAAGCGAAAAGGTGGCTGTCTGCGAGGCCTGCAAATGCAAGTCCGAGATCAGGTCCACCGTCAGCCACGCCGCAGGCGCAGTCAGCAAGTCCATGCGGGGGGCTGTGGTGCGCAAGTCAGCGGTCAAGGGCGTTTTCTAGGTTTGGCCCATCAAAGGGCAACGGCCTTTTCAATCACCACATCTTCTTTGGGCACATCCCCGTGGCCGTTCTTGCTGCCGGTCTTGACGGCCTTGATCTTGTCAACCACGTCGGTGCCTTTGACCACTTTGCCAAACACCGCGTAACCCCAGCCTTGCATGGAAGGGGCGGTGTGGTTCAAAAAGCCGTTGTCGGCCACGTTGATGAAAAACTGTGCGGTGGCCGAGTGGGGTGCCGAAGTGCGGGCCATGGCCACGGTGTACTCGGTGTTTTTCAAGCCGTTGTTGGCTTCGTTTTCGATGGTGGCATCGGTGGGTTTTTGCTCCATGCCGGGCAGAAAACCACCACCTTGGACCATGAAGCCGGGGATCACACGGTGAAAAATCGTGTTGTCGTAATGACCTTTGTTCACATAAGCGAGAAAGTTCTCGGTGGACTTGGGGGCTTTTTCTGCATCGAGCTCAAGGGTGATGACACCGTAGCCGGTGATGTGCAGTTCAACGTGTGGGTTGCTCATGGTCTTATTTCAACAAAGTGATGGATTGGATGAGGACCGGTGTCTTGGGGACATCGGAGGGAAAGGGGCCACCCGAGCCAGTGGGTGTGGCCCTGATTTTTTGGACCACGTCCATGCCGGACGTGATTTTGCCAAAAACGGTGTAACCAAAGTTTTGCGTGCTGGGGTCTAAAAATGCGTTGTCCACCACGTTGATGAAAAACTGCGACGTGGCCGATTGCGGGTCGTTGGTCCTGGCCATGGCCAAGGTGCCGGTGGTATTTTTCAGACCCGCGCTGAGCGCTTGACGGCCTTCGTGCTGAACCGGGGCGCGGGTTTTTCTCTCTCTGTATTGGGCGTCGTAACCACCGCCTTGCACCATGAAGTTGCCAATCACTCGGTGAAAAATCGTGTTGTCATAGTGCTTGTCTTGCACGTATTGCAAAAAATTGGCCACGGTCTTTGGCGCTGCGGTGCTGTACAACTCGGCCTCGATGTCGCCGACGGAGGTGCTGATGCGCACCTTGCTGGTGTTGCCCGTTTGCGCCTGAGCCCAGTTGGGCAAAGCCAAAGCCAAAGGCAAGGTGATCGCCAGGGCGAGAGATTTTAAAAAACGAACGCGGTTCATGGTGGGCCTTTGAGCAAGTGATTGATCAGGATGAGACAGTTATGGGGCAGCAGATTGCAGCAGTTTTTCAGCGGCCAGCGCTTTGCTGGCGGCGCGAGCCTGGGGGGGCGCGGCTTGGTTGGCGCTTTGAAAGGCCTGAATGGCCAGTGCCAGATAGACATCGCCCAAGTTTTCAAGTGCCGTGGCGTAATCTGGCCGCACGCGAATGGCTTTTTGCAAGGCCAATACGGCTTCGGCGTAGCGATTTTGACGGGCCAACAAGGCCGCCAAGTTGTTGTGGGGTTCGGGCAACTCCGGAAAAGACAGGCTCAAGCCTTGCAAGGTCTGCATGGCTTGCTCGGTCTGTCCAAGGCCGTCTTGTATGCGGCTTTGCAGCAATCGCATTTGCGGATCGGTGGGCTGGACCTTCAGATGCTGCTCGGCTTGGGCTTGGGCCTTGTCCCACTGCTTGGCGTCAAGCAACTGGTTCACATCGCTGTACACATCGGCTTGAGCGCCCACACTGCCAAGCAGCAATAGGCAAGCCAAGAGGGCAGAATAAATGATGTGCATGCGCTCAGAAGTGGGGGAATTTAGAAAATCTGTCACGTTGGTCAGAGTGCCCGTGGCGGGGATATACTGAAGATCATTGTAGCGGAGCCTGTTGAGTCAGATCGCTGCCAGACCTGCACGCAGGCTCGCTCTGGGCCTGCTGCTTTTTGGCTGAATTCCTGCTGCTCTCACGCCTTTGCAGAACCTGGCACCGGGTTTGGCTTTGCGGGGTTTTTTGTGGTTTGAAACACCTTTGATTTGATGACATGAGTCTGCGCATTTTCAACACGCTTAGCCGTGCTGTCTCCGACTTCTCACCTGCTGAACCTGGCCATGTGCGCATGTATGTGTGCGGCATGACGGTGTACGACCTTTGCCATTTGGGCCATGCCCGCTCCATGATCGCCTTTGATGTGGTGCAGCGTTGGCTCAAGGTGTGCGGCTACCGTGTGACTTACGTGCGCAACGTCACCGACATCGATGACAAGATCATCAAGCGCGCGCTTGAAAATGGCGAAACCATACGCAGCCTGACCGACCGCATGATCGATGCGCTGCACCAAGATGCCGACGCACTGGGCATAGAGCGCCCCCAACACGAACCCCGCGCCACCGACTACCTGCCCCAAATGCTCAGCATGATTGGCACGCTGGAGCAAAAAGGCTTGGCTTACCGAGCCGGCAATGGTGACGTGAACTATTCGGTGCGCAAGTTTCCCGGTTACGGCAAGCTGTCGGGCAAGTCTTTGGATGAACTGAATGCGGGCGAGCGCGTGGCTGTGGAGGCCGACAAGAACGATCCGCTTGACTTTGTGCTGTGGAAAAGCGCCAAGACCACCGAGCCTGAAGATGTGAAATGGGCCAGTCCCTTTGGTGTTGGCCGCCCCGGCTGGCACATTGAATGCTCGGCCATGGCCTGTGAACTGCTCGGCCAGACCTTTGACATCCACGGCGGTGGGGCTGATTTGCAGTTCCCGCACCATGAAAACGAAATTGCCCAAAGCGAAGGCGCCAACGGCCAAGCTCTGGCACGCTTTTGGATGCACAACGGCTTCATCAACGTGGACAACGAAAAAATGTCCAAGAGCCTGGGTAATTTTTTCACCATCCGCGATGTGCTCAAAGCATTCGATGCCGAGACCGTGCGTTTTTTCATCGTGCGCAGCCATTACCGCAGTTCGCTCAATTACAGCGATGTGCACCTGAGCGACGCCAAAGGCGCATTGAAGCGCCTGTACACCGCCTTGCAAGCCGTTCCACCCGCTGATGTGAAGATCGATTGGTCAGACCCCTCAGCCGCCCGCTTCAAGGCCGCGATGGACGAAGACTTTGGCACGCCCGAAGCGGTGGCTGTGCTGTTTGAGTTGGCGGGCGAAGTCAACCGCAGCGGCTCGGCCGAGCGTTCAGGCCTGCTCAAGGCGCTGGGCGGCTTGCTGGGTCTGCTGCAGACCGATCCGACGGTGTACCTGCAGGCGGGTGCTGGGCTGGACGAAGCGGCCATTCAAGCCCAAATTCAGGCCCGCGCCGACGCCAAAAAAGCCAAAAATTTCACCGAAGCCGACCGCATTCGCAACGACTTGTTGGCCCAAGGCATTGTGCTCAAAGACGCGGCCACCGGCACCACTTGGGAGGCTGCGCCGTGAGTGTGGCCGAGACCTCCCTTGTGGTCCCCGTGACCCCGGCTTATTGGGCCGAGGCCTGCGCCCACCTGGCCCGCAAAGACAGGGTCATGAAAAAACTGATCCCGCAGTTTGGCGACGCGATTTTGCAGACCCGGGGTGATGCCTTTGTGACTTTGGCCCGGTCTATTGTCGGCCAACAAATTTCGGTCAAAGCGGCGCAAGCGGTCTGGGACCGGTTTGATTTGCTGTGCAAGCGCATGAGCCCCGCCGCCGTGCTCAAACTCAAAGTGGACGACATGCGCGCGGTGGGTCTGTCGGCCCGCAAAGTGGAATACCTGGTTGATTTGGCCGTGCACTTCAGCTCAGGCACTGTGCATGTCCAGGCTTGGCAAGAGATGGACGACGAAGCCATCGTCGATGAATTGGTGGCCATCCGCGGCATTGGCCGCTGGACCGCCGAGATGTTTTTGATCTTTCACCTGTTGCGGCCCAATGTCTTGCCGCTGGACGATGTGGGTCTGATCAACGGCATCAGCCGCAACTATTTTTCGGGTGAGCCCGTCAGCCGCAGCGACGTGCGCGAGGTGGCCCAGCCCTGGGGGCCATATTCGACCGTTGCAACTTGGTATATTTGGCGATCGCTGGACCCCGTGCCAGTGGCATATTGACGATGAACAAGCCGTTCGCCTGCTAAAGAACTGAGGAGTCACACTTGGCCAAAAAAACATTTCTCGATTTTGAGCAACCGGTTGCCGAACTCGAAGCCAAGATCGAAGAGTTGCGTTATGTGCAAACCGAGTCGGCGGTGGACATCACCCTTGAAATTGAGCAGTTGAGCAAAAAAAGCCAACAACTGACCAAAGACATTTACAGCGACCTGAGCCCCTGGCAAATCACCAAAATCGCCCGCCACCCTGAGCGTCCTTACAGCCTTGACTACATCCACGGCATCTTCACCGATTTTGTCGAGATGCACGGCGATCGGCATTTTGCCGACGACCTGTCCATCGTGGGGGGGCTGGCGCGCTTCAATGGCCATGCCTGCATGGTGCTTGGGCAGCAAAAAGGGCGCGACACCAAAGAGCGCACCCTGCGCAACTTTGGCATGAGCAAGCCCGAGGGCTACCGCAAAGCCTTGCGGTTGATGAAGACGGCCGAGAAGTTCAAGTTGCCCGTGTTCACCTTTGTCGACACCCCGGGCGCCTACCCCGGCATCGATGCGGAAGAGCGCGGCCAATCGGAAGCCATCGGGCGCAATATTTTCGAGATGGCCCAACTCGAGGTGCCCATCATCACCACCATCATCGGCGAAGGCGGCTCTGGCGGTGCCCTGGCCATTTCGGTGGCCGACCAAGTGCTGATGCTGCAATACGCGGTGTACTCGGTGATCAGCCCCGAGGGCTGCGCCTCGATTTTGTGGAAAACCAGCGACAAAGCCGAAGCGGCCGCTGAAGCCTTGGGCATCACCGCACACCGTCTCAAAGCCTTGGGCTTGGTGGACAAAATCGTGAACGAACCCGTGGGTGGGGCGCATCGCGACAAAGACCAAATGGTCTCTTTTTTGAAGCGCGCTTTGGGCGATGCTTGGCGTCAAGTGGCCGACCTCAAGCCCAATGAGCTGCTTGAAAGACGCCATGACCGCCTGAACAGCTATGGCCGATTTACCGACACGAAAGTGGGCAAGTAAACGCGTGGCCACGGCTACAGGCCTTGCCCATGACGCAATCGCTTGAACAGGCCCTGGCTGGTTTCAGCCCGGGCCTTCCTTTTGCTGTGGCCCTCAGCGGTGGGGCCGATTCTTCGGCTTTGCTGTTGGCCTGCGCGCAGCGTTGGCCGGGCCAGGTGCGGGCGGTTCACATCCACCATGGCTTGCAAACTGCGGCCGATGCCTTTGAGGCGCATTGCCAGTCCTTGTGCCAAGCTTTGCAAGTGCCATTGGCCGTGCGCCGCGTGCAAGCGGGCCATGCGCCTGGCCAAAGTCCAGAAGACGCGGCCCGCATCGCCCGGTACGTGGGCTTGGCTGAAACCGTGCAAAGCCAATGGCCTGAGGTGCAAGACGTGGCGCTGGCCCAGCATGCGGACGACCAAATTGAAACCCTCTTGATCGCGCTGTCTCGCGGGGCCGGCTTACCCGGCCTGGCCTGCATGCCTGCCCGCTGGCAACGCATGGGACTTTGCTGGCATCGGCCATTGCTGTTGGTGCCCGGTTCGGCATTGCGCCAATGGCTGCAATCCCAAGGCCAAACTTGGACAGAAGACCCCAGCAACACCGACGAACAGTTCACGCGAAACCGAATCCGTGCCCGCTTGCTGCCTGTTTTGGCGCAGACCTTGCCCGCCTTCAGAGACACCTTTGCCCGCAGCGCTGCCCATGCCGCGCAGGCGCAGGAGGTTTTGAACGAGGTGGCCGAGCAAGACCTTGCCCGTTTGGGTGTGCCGCCTGCGATTGCGGCGCTTCAGCAATTGAGCCGGGCCAGGCAGGCCCTGGTTTTGCGCCATTGGCTGCGAAGTTTGCACAACTGCGTACCCAGTGCCGCTCAACTGCATGAATTGCTGGACCAATTGGCCGCCTGCACCACGCGAGGCCACCGCATTCATCTGAAAATCGGCACAGGCCATGTGCTGCGCCATGGCGCTGTGTTGCAGTGGGCGTGAAACAGCGCAAGGGGTTTGACCGGCCTTGTGGCAGCAGCCACCGGGTTTTCATCGACAGGCATACCCGATGGCCCAAGTGATGAAAGGACGGGGGGTAGCAAGCCCGATCTCTGTGTGGCACAAAGGGCAGTGGCAAGGGCGTGGAGACGCCATCCATTTGGCGACTGTATCGGGTGCCTGCACACGCGCGCAGACGGCCCCTTGTGGGCGACGGCGTGAGGGCAGGGCCACCTCGGAACCGATCGCAAAAGAGGCCGTTTCATGCGCTCTGGGGTCAAGATCGCGTCAGCTGGGTGGGTACAATCATGGGCTTTGCGGTGCATGCCTGTTGCCGCGCCTAAGGGCTGCAGGCATTGATTTTCGACCTACTTTCACCTTCAATTCAAAACGACTTATGGCTTTGATCGTTCACAAATACGGCGGTACATCGATGGGCTCGACCGAGCGCATACGCACGGTCGCCAAACGCGTGGCCAAATGGGCGCGTGCAGGTCACCAAATTGTGGTGGTCCCCAGCGCCATGAGCGGCGAGACCAACCGCCTTTTGGGCTTGGCCAAGGAATTGGCCCCTGCCAAACCCGACGAGTCCTACAGCCGTGAACTCGACATGCTGGCCTCCACCGGCGAGCAAGCCTCTTCTGCCTTGTTGGCCATCGCATTGCAGGCCGAAGGACAGCCCTCGATCAGCTATGCCGGCTGGCAAGTCGCCATCAAAACCAACAGCGCCTTCACCAAGGCCCGCATCGAGTCGATCGACGATGCCCGTGTGCTTGCCGACCTTGAACAAGGCAAGGTCGTCATCATCACCGGCTTTCAAGGCGTGGACGAAAATGGCCACATCACCACGCTGGGGCGTGGCGGCTCTGACACCTCCGCCGTCGCGGTGGCCGCAGCGCTCAAAGCCGCCGAATGCCTGATTTACACCGACGTCGATGGGGTTTACACCACCGACCCCCGTGTGGTGCCAGAGGCGCGCCGTCTGCATACCGTGTATTTTGAAGAAATGCTGGAAATGGCTTCGATGGGCTCCAAGGTTTTGCAAATCCGCTCGGTCGAGTTTGCCGGCAAATACAAAGTGCCCATGCGCGTGCTTTCGAGTTTTACGCCCTGGGACATCGACATCAATGAAGAGGCCGCATCCGGCACCCTGATCACTTTTGAGGAAGACGAACAAATGGAACAAGCCGTCGTTTCTGGCATCGCATTCAACCGCGACGAGGCCAAAATTTCTGTGTTGGGCGTGCCCGACAAACCCGGTATCGCTTACCAAATTTTGGGTGCGGTGGCCGATGCCAACATCGAAGTTGATGTCATCATCCAAAACCTGAGCAAAGACGGCAAGACCGACTTCAGCTTCACCGTTCACCGCAACGACTACGCCAAAACCCTGGATTTGCTCAAGGAAAAGGTCTTGCACTCAGTGGGCGCAGCCGAAGTGTCGGGCGATGCCAAAATTTGCAAGGTCTCCATCGTGGGCATAGGCATGCGCAGCCATGTGGGCGTGGCCAGCAAGATGTTCCGCGCACTCAGCGAAGAAGGCATCAACATCCAAATGATCTCCACCTCGGAAATCAAAACCTCGGTCGTGATCGATGAGAAATACATGGAATTGGCCGTCCGCGCATTGCACAAAGCCTTCGATCTGGACCAAGCCTAAGTTATAATTTAACGACTGGAAACGTGACCGAGTGGCCGAAGGTGCTCCCCTGCTAAGGGAGTATGGGGTGTAGAGCC
>CAMCNQ010000040.1 GCA_945875955.1 Limnohabitans sp. Rim8
AGGTGCTGGCCAGCACCCGCAGTGACACATGACCAAGCCAAGCCCGCCAAGGCCTGAGCGCGTTTTTCAGTGGCAGGGGCGCGATGACCAAGGCCAGCCCGGGCAAGGCCAAATGCAAGCGCACAACGCCGGGCTGGCGCATGCAAAGCTGCGCAGACTGGGCTGGCAGGGGGTGCGTCTGCAGCGGGTCTGGCTGCCCCCTTCCAAGCGGGTGAGCCCGCGCGATTTGTCTTTGATGACCCGTCAATTGACCGCCCTCTTGCGTGCCGGTGTGCCCTTGCTGCAAGCGCTGCAAATGCTCTCGCGCAGCCTGAGCTCACCGGCCTTGGTGCAGGTGGTGCAAGCGGTGCAAAACGAGGTGGCAGCGGGCATGGCCTTGCATGCAGCCTTGGCCCTTCACCCGCAGCATTTCACCGGCTTGTTCATCAGCATGGTGCAAGCGGGCGAGGCGGCCGGGATTTTGGACACCATGATGGAGCGCCTGGCGCAGACCCTGGAAAAAAACGAGGTCTTGCGCGCCAAGGTGCGCTCGGCCTTGATGTACCCCTTGGCGGTGATGGGGGTGGCCTCGGCGGTGGTGGTGCTGATTTTGGTTTTTGTGGTGCCGGTGTTTGAAGAGGTGTTCCAGTCTTTTGGAGCACAACTGCCTTGGGCCACACAAGCGGTGGTGGCGCTGAGCGAGGGCCTGAGCGCATCCGGGCCATGGGTTGCGGCTTGTCTGTTGCTCCTCGTGCTGCTTTGGCAGCGCTTTGAAGGCTTCAGGGCCGGTTTGCAAGTCCGCCGCGACCGCTGGTTGCTGCAATGGCCGCTTTTGGGCAGTCTGATTGGCACGGCCGTGGTGGCGCGTTGGGCGCAAACGCTGTCGGCCTTGCTGGCCGCCGGTGTGCCCCTGGCTGAAGCCCTAGGGCCCACGGCGCAAGCATGCGACCATGCGGTGTATGCCCGCACCACTTTGCGCCTGCAAAGGTTGGTGGCGCAAGGCAGTCGTTTGAGTGAAGCCATGGCCCAAAGTGGGCGTTTTCCGGCCATGCTGGTTCAACTGTGTGCCACTGGCGAGGAAACCGGCAGCCTGGACGTTTTGCTGATGCGGGCTGGGGGGCTGATGGAAACCGAGTTGGAAGACCGGGTCAATGGCCTGTCGAGTTTGCTGGAACCTTTGCTGATTGTGGTTCTGGGGGGCTTGATTGGCGGTATTCTTGTGGCCATGTATTTGCCCATCTTTCGCCTGGGTCAGGTTTTCTGACATGCCCACAGACTTCGCCACCGCTGTGGGTGCCGCCATACTGGGGCTGGTTGTCGGCAGCTTCTTGAATGTGGTGATTCACCGCCTGCCCCGCATGCTGCAAGCGCAGTGGGCGGCGGCCCTGCATGAGCCTGCCACGCCCGGCCCTACAGGCCAAACCGAGTCCATGCAAACCAACACCGCAGACAACGCCGATTTGGGCCCAAGCCTGCGGCCTTACAACCTGGCCGTTCCAGGCTCGCACTGTCCCCAGTGTGGCCATGGCCTGAGGTGGTTTGAAAACATCCCCGTGCTGAGCTACCTTGCGCTCAAGGGGCGCTGCAGCGCCTGCCACGCCCCGATTGGCTGGCGCTACCCGGCCATTGAATTGCTCAGTGCGCTGCTGTTTGTGTGGAGTTTTCAGCAACACGAGTTGAGTGCCACCGCATTCGCTTGGGCCGGGTTTGCCACCGCTTTGCTGGCCCTGGCGGCCATAGACGCCGACACCAGCCTGTTGCCCGATGCCATAACCCTGCCACTGCTGTGGGCAGGCTTGCTGGCCGCCAGCTTGGGGCTGAGCCAAGTCAGCCTGCAGATGGCCGTGTGGGGAGCGGCCCTGGGCTACCTTTTCTTATGGTCTGTGGTTGTCTTGTTCAAGGTGGTCACCGGCAAAGAGGGCATGGGCCAGGGCGACTTCAAACTGTTGGCGGCCTTGGGGGCTTGGCTGGGTTGGCCTTCCTTGCTGTCCTTGGTTTTGTTGGCATCCTTCTCTGGCATAGCGGGGGGGCTGTGGCTGCGCCTTCGCCAGCGCCTGCCTGAAGGCGGCTATATTCCGTTTGGTCCCTATTTGGTTTTGGCGGGTTTGTGGGTCATGGTCTTTGGCCCCCCCCTGCCCCTGTTGCAATTTTTCTAAGCATGAATCTACAACGCATGTGGCGCATTGGCCTGACAGGTGGCATCGGCAGCGGCAAAAGCACCGTGGCCGCGATGCTGTCGGCGCGCGGCGCAGCCTTGATTGACGCCGATGCGATTTCACGCAGCCTCACCGCGCCAAATGGGCTTGCCATGGCCGAGGTTGCCAAGGCCTTTGGCCCCCAGATGGTCAATGCCCAAGGGGCCATGGACCGCCAGGCCATGCGCCAACATGTCTTTCAAAACCCCGAGGCCAAGCAGCGGCTGGAAGCCATCATCCACCCTTGGGTGCAGCGCCTGACTCAAGAACAAGCGCAAATGGCCCTGCAACAAGGCATGCGTGTTTTGCTGTTTGATGTGCCTTTGCTGGTGGAGTCGGGCGCGCGTTGGCGAGGCCAAGTCGACCAGGTGGTGGTGGTCGACTGCGATGGGCCAACCCAGGTGCAAAGGGTCATGGCGCGCAGCGGCCTGGCCGCAGCGGAAATCGAAGGCATCATGGCCCAGCAGGCCAGCCGAGCCCAGCGCTTGGCCTGTGCGGACGCAGTCGTCTTCAACCAAGGTTTGAGCTTGCTGGAATTAGAAGACCAAGTCACTCATCTGGCCGCCGACTTCGGGCTATGATGCTGGCACTGGAAAACGCCGCGTGATACTGTACGAATACCCCTTCAACGAACGCATACGCACTTACCTGCGCTTGCAACAATTGTTCAACCGCCTGGGCCAACTGATGGCCCGTTCCGAGGCGATTGACCACCACTTTGCTTTGACGACTTTGTTCGAAATCATCGAAGTGGCCTCTCGCGCTGAGCTCAAGTCTGACGTCCTGAAAGATTTGGAGCGGCAAAAACAACTGTACAACGGCTACCGAGGCAATCCGGCCATTTCTGAAAAAGTCCTGGAAGGCTTGATCGCCCAGTTAGACAATCACTTTGACGCGCTCAACCAGGTCAACGGCAAGATCGGGCAAAACCTGAACGACATCGATTTCCTGATGGCACTGCGCAGCCGAGCTGCCATTCCGGGCGGTACCTGCGAGTTTGATTTGCCCGCTTATTTCGCTTGGCAGCACCACGACCCCAAGAGCCGGGTCGCCGATTTGTCGCAATGGGTCGCCCCTTTTGCGCCCTTGGCCCAGTCCATTCAATTGCTGCTGCAAATGCTGCGGCAATCGGGCAGCAGTCAAAAAGTCATGGCCACGGCGGGCCAATTGCAACAAAACCTGCCCCAAGGCCGCTCTTTTCAACTGCTGCGTCTGAAAATCGATGCTGCTTTGAACTTCACCCCCGAAATCAGTTGCAACCGATTGCTGGTGGTGATCCGCTTGCTGCACCAGCAAAGCGACGGCAAATTGGTGGCCACCAGCAACGACGTGCCTTTTGAGATGTCTTTGTGCGCATGAGCGACGCCGCACCGCCCATCCACTTCAAACCTCGCCAAGTGCGCTGCCCCGCCTGCGCAGGCCTGAGCCTTTACAGCCCCAACAACCCCTACCGGCCGTTTTGCAGTGCCCGTTGCAAAGGCGTTGATTTGGGCGCTTGGGCCAGTGAGGAATTCAAACTGCCCGACGGCACGCCGCCCGACGAGCCCTTTGGCGATCCTCGCCTTCAGTAAACGCCTCAGCCTTGGTGCGTGGCACCACAGAATTGCTGCTCTTGCGCGAACCAACCGAGCACCGGCACCGTGCCGGGCAAAACAGGCGTGACCGATACCGGCAATGCCTGCCAGGCGTGGGCTTGGCCTTCACGCATTTGCAAGTCGCCCTGCCAGTCCCAGACTTTGCAAAAATGCAGGCGGACCAAGGCATGGGGGTAGTCGACCATCTGGGTTTTCCAGGCCTGCACCGGGCCAATGGCTATGCCCAATTCTTCCAGCAGTTCGCGGCGCAAGGCTTGCTCGACCGTTTCACCCGCTTCCAACTTGCCGCCCGGGAACTCCCAATAGCCCGCATAGACCTTGCCTGGGGGCCTTGAGGTCAGCAAAAATCGCCCATCGGCTTGCATCAAAATGCCCACCGCCACTTCGACCACGGCGCGCGCTTGTTTCCCAGCGCTGAGGTCTTGGCGCTCCCGCTCGCCGTCGGCCACCAACACCCCACTCATTGCGGGCCCGATTGGCGACCCATCATGTCCCGCGCAAACTGGTAAGCCACGCGGCCACTGCGTGAGCCGCGCTCCAAAGCCCACAACAAGGCCTCAGGGCGCGCTGCGGCAATTTGCGCAGGGCTTGCACCCAAGGCACTGAGCCATTGGCCTGCAATCGTCAGGTATTCGTCTTGCGAAAACGGGTAGAAGCTGATCCACATACCAAATCGCTCGGACAACGATATTTTTTCTTCCACCCCTTCACCCGGGTGGACTTCGCCGTCCTCGGTGTGCTTGTAAGTCAGGTTCTCGCTCATGTATTCGGGCAGCAGGTGACGCCGGTTGCTGGTGGCGTAGACCAAGACATTGGGGGTCGATGCCGATACCGTGCCGTCCAAAATCGATTTGAGGGCTTTGTAACCGGGCTCCCCATCTTCAAAGCTCAAGTCGTCGCAGTAGACGATGAACTGTTCATCGCGCCCGGCGACCACTTCAATGATGTCTGGCAAGTCGGTCAGGTCCTCTTTGTCGACTTCGATCAGGCGCAGGCCCTGCGGGGCATAGGTGTTCAGACAGGCCTTGATGAGCGAGGATTTGCCAGTGCCGCGCGCACCGGTCAACAACACGTTGTTGGCCGGACGGCCCTGCACAAACTGCTCGGTGTTGCGCTGGAGTTTTTCCTTTTGGTCGTCGATTTCCTTCAGATCGTCCAGCGTCATCGCCGCCACATGGCGCACCGGCTCCAACACCCCATGCCCAGTGGCGCGCTTGCGGTATCGCCAGGCAATGGCCTGCGTCCAATCGGGGGCAGACAATGCCTGAGGCAGCACCGCCTCAATGCGGTCCACCAACTGGCTGACCTTGGCCAGCAATTGCATCAGGGCGTCGTTGCTCATGATCTGTAATCCGCATTGATGGTGACGTATTCGTGGCTCAAGTCGCAGGTCCACACGGTGTCGCTGGCCAGGCCTCGGCCCAAGCCGACGCGAACGGTGATCTCACTGCCTTTCATGACCCGCTGGCCATCTTCTTCGCGGTACTCGGCCCGGCGACCGCCTTGCGAGACCACATGCACATCGTCCAAGTGCATTTCGATCAGGCCCTGGTCCAGGTCTTCAATGCCGGCGTAACCCACGGCCGCCAAGATGCGGCCCAGGTTGGGGTCGCTGGCAAAAAAAGCGGTTTTCACCAAGGGTGAATGGGCAATCGCATAAGCCACTTGCCGGCATTCGGCCTGGGTTTTTCCCCCTTCGACCTGAACGGTGATGAATTTGGTGGCCCCTTCGCCGTCCCGCACGATGGCATGGGCCAACTGCCGAGCCACTTGCATCAAAGCTTTGAGCAGGGCCTGGCCCGCCTCACTGTCCAGCGATGTGATGGGGGCGTGTTGGGCCTTGTGCGTGACCATCAGCATGAAAGCGTCATTGGTCGAGGTGTCGCCATCGATGGTGATGCGGTTGAAAGAGCCATCGGCCAAGGTTTTCACCAGCTCGGGCAACAAGGCCGGTGCGATGCAGGCATCGGTGGCCACAAAGCCCAGCATGGTGGCCATATTGGGGCGGATCATGCCCGCGCCTTTGCTGATGCCGGTGATGCTGACGCTGTGACCGGCCACTTGCACCTGCGCGCTGAAGGCTTTGGGCTGGGTGTCGGTGGTCATGATGCCTTGCGCAGCCTGGGCCCAATGCGCCGCTTGGGCATCGGCAATGGCCGCGGGCAAACCCGCGGCAATGCGCGCCACCGGCAATGGCTCCATGATCACGCCAGTGGAAAAGGGCAGTATTTGCGAGGGCGCGCAGTCCAGCAAGCCGGCCAAGGCCTCGCAGGTTTGGCGCGCGTGGGCCAGGCCCGGCGCACCCGTGCCCGCATTGGCGTTGCCGGTGTTGATGACCAGCGCGCGCACCTCTTGGCCTGCGGCCAAATGCTCACGACACACCTGCACCGGTGCAGCGCAAAAACGGTTGCGCGTAAAAACCCCAGTCGCGCTGGTGCCGGCATCGAGCAAAAACACGGTCAAGTCCCGGCGATTGGCTTTGCGCACGCCGGCTTCGGCAATGCCGATCCGCACGCCCGCAATGGGCAGCAATTGGGCAGGGTCCATGGGCGGTAAATTCACAGGCATCTTGATCTTTCAAGGCAAAGAGAAGGCGATGGGTTTCGGCGTCGCACCGACAAAACGGGGCTGAGCCCGTTTTGTCCGCGCAAACCATTCAGGCGAGTTTGCCGTGGCAGTGCTTGTATTTCTTGCCGCTTCCACAAGGGCAAGCCTCGTTGCGGCCAACATTTCCCCAAGTTTGCTGCGGTTGGCCCACATCGGCAGACACCACTTGCGCCTGACCCGACTCGTCGGGCGCGCTGTAAGTGACGTTGCTGATCTGTTCGGCGCGCTCTTCGATTTGCTGGGCTGCTTGCTCAATTTGCTCCCCCGAATCGATGCGCACCGTCATCAGTGTTTTGGTCACTTCGCTCTTCACGCCGTCCAGCAAAAGGCCAAACAACTCAAACGCTTCGCGCTTGTATTCTTGTTTGGGTTGCTTTTGGGCATAACCACGCAAATGAATGCCTTTGCGCAGGTAATCCAGCGCGCTCAGGTGCTCGCGCCAATGGCTGTCTATGCTTTGCAGCAAGATCATGCGTTCGAAAGAAATGAAGTTGTCCGCGCCCACTTGGTCCAGCTTGGTCTGGAACCGCTTGTGGGCCTCGGCCACCACCAAGTCGCGAATGTCTTCGTCGGTGATGGTGCTGGAGGCCTGGACTTTTTCACTCAAGGGGATGTCGAGCTGCCAATCCTCGCTCAAGGCTTTTTCAAGGCTGGGCAAGTCCCACTGTTCTTCCACCGATTCGGCAGGAACATGCTGGCGCACCAAGTCGGTGAAGCAGCCTTCTCGCAAGGAGGCCATCTGGCCGTTCAAATCTTGCGCATCCAATATATCGTTGCGCTGCTGGTAAATCACCTTGCGCTGGTCATTCGAAACGTCGTCGTATTCGAGCAACTGCTTGCGAACATCAAAGTTGCGTGACTCCACTTTGCGCTGGGCACTTTCGATGCTGCGGGTCACAATGCCCGCTTCAATGGCCTCGCCTTCGGGCATCTTCAAACGGTCCATGATGGCGCGCACGCGGTCGCCCGCAAAAATGCGCATGAGGGGATCGTCCAGGCTCAGGTAAAAACGCGAAGAACCGGGATCGCCTTGGCGGCCCGATCGGCCTCGCAACTGGTTGTCAATGCGACGCGACTCGTGACGCTCGGTGGCAATGATGCGCAAGCCACCCAGGGACTTGACCTGTTCGTGAACCGCTTTCCATTGGTCGCGCAGTTCGGTTACCGCGGCTTGGCGCGCCTGTGGGGACAAAGCCGCGTTGTCTTCTATGGCCTCAATGTCTTTTTCGATGTTGCCGCCCAAGACAATGTCGGTGCCACGGCCGGCCATGTTGGTGGCAATGGTGATCATGCCAGGACGCCCCGCCTGCGCCACGATGTCTGCCTCTTTGGCATGTTGTTTGGCGTTGAGCACTTGGTGCGGCAATTTCTCTTGCGAGAGCATTTGCGAAATCAACTCGGAATTTTCGATCGAGGTGGTGCCCACCAACACCGGTTGGCCACGCCCATGGCACTCGTGAATGTCGGCGATCGCAGCGGTATAGCGCTCTTGCGATGTTTTGTACACGCGGTCGAGCTGGTCTTCCCGCTGGCTCTTGCGGTGCGGTGGAATGACCACGGTTTCCAAACCGTAAATTTCCTGAAACTCAAAGGCTTCGGTGTCGGCTGTGCCCGTCATGCCGCCGATCTTTTGGTACAGGCGGAAATAGTTTTGGAACGTGATGGAAGCCAGGGTCTGGTTTTCGGCCTGGATCTGCACGCCCTCTTTGGCTTCGACCGCCTGGTGCAGGCCGTCGCTCCAGCGCCGCCCCGTCATCAAGCGTCCGGTGAATTCGTCAACGATGATGATTTCACCCTCTTGCACCACGTAGTGCTGGTCGCGGTGGTACAGGTGCTGCGCGCGCAAGGCAGCGTTCAGGTGGTGCATCAGTGTGATGTTGGCAGGGTCGTAGAGGCTGGCACCTTCAGGTATCAGGCCCATTTGGGCCAATACGGCTTCGGCTTTTTCATGGCCGTCTTCGGTCAGGAAAATCTGGTGCGATTTTTCGTCCAGGGTGAAATCGCCCGGGGTGATGATGCCCTCACCCGTGCGGGGATCGGCCTCGCCTTCTTGCCGCGTCAGCAAGGGCACGACCTGCTTCATTGACAGGTAGGTGGCGGTATGGTCTTCAGCCTGACCACTGATGATCAAGGGTGTGCGTGCCTCGTCGATCAAGATGGAGTCCACCTCGTCGATGATGGCGAAGTTCAGCGAGCGTTGCACGCGGTCACCGGCTTCGTAGACCATGTTGTCGCGCAGGTAATCGAAGCCGTATTCGTTGTTGGTGCCGTAGGTGATGTCCGATTGGTAAGCCGCTTGCTTTTCTTCGCGCGACATCTGGGCCAAGTTGATGCCCACAGTCAGACCCAAAAAGTTGAACAACTTGCCCATCCATGCCGCATCGCGGCTGGCCAAGTAGTCGTTCACCGTCACGACATGCACCCCTTTGCTTGCCAATGCATTCAAATAGGCTGGCAATGTGGAGGTCAGGGTTTTGCCCTCGCCTGTGCCCATTTCGGCGATTTTGCCGTTGTGCAAAGCGATGCCACCGGCCAACTGCACATCAAAGTGGCGCATTTTCATGACGCGTTTAGAGCCCTCCCGCACCACGGCGAAGGCCTCGGGCAGCAATGCGTCCAGCGTTTCTCCACCGGCAAATCGCTCGCGAAAACCCTGGGTCTTGGCCCGCAGGTCTTCGTCGCTGAGGCCCTCGAGTCCTGCCTCCAAAGCATTGATGCCTTCGACGGTTTTGCGGTATTGCTTGAGCAGCCGGTCGTTGCGGCTGCCGAAAATTTTGGTGAGGAATGGGATGGCCATGTCTACAAGATCCATTTCAGCCTAGGGCCGAGCAACAGACCGTCTATCCTGTCAAGTTAAAGGGTTCAGAGGTGCAAGGCCAGCAAGGTCAACAACCTCAGCAGCCCCGTCGGGCGTTTGGTGGGCCCGTTCAACTTCGACATTTTAGCCTCTGGGTAAGGGGCTTGCCCCCGAAAGCCCACCTGCGTGTGCAGCTGTTTGATAATGACGAATTCCAAAGACTGACATGCAACGCCGCCACCAATCCATTCCCTTACAACAAGCTGCCCAAGAGTCGCCCACCTTGGCACGATTGGCGGGGCTTATTCAGGCTTCTTCGGCCCGCTTGCAAGCCATTTTGCCGCTGCTGCCAGCACAGCTGCGCGCCAGTGTCAAAGCTGGGCCCATGGAAGACGGTATTTGGTGCCTGCTGGTCAGCTCGAATGCGGTGGCGGCCAAGCTTCGCCAATGGGTGCCCGCACTGCATTCGCATTTGGCGCAGAAAAACCTGCCGGTGACATCGATACGCATCAAGGTGCAAAACCGCAGCCTTTAGCCCAGCGCCTCGCCATGTTGGCGCAGCCCAAAAAAAAGGCCCTGATCAGAGATCAGGGCCTTTTTGAATTTGTGGTGCCGCTTGTCGGATTCGAACTGACGACCTACCGCTTACAAGGCGGGTGCTCTACCAACTGAGCTAAAGCGGCACGGGACAAATTTTAGCTTACTCTGCGTTCATCTCTGCACGCGGCTTGCTTTAATTTCTCATTTGATTCGTTTTAAAAAAGGCCGGGGTGGCGAGGTGGGCGGTGGCGTTGGCTCATCGCCTTGCAGCTCCGTGCCGTCCTGTGCAGACACGGCCGTCACCGATGACAAGGGGCTGCTGGTCGTGTCCCCGTTGTCGCTCACAGGAAACGCCATGCCCTGGCCATTTTCACGGGCATAAATGGCCATGACGCGCTGGATGGGCACCATGATGTCGCGTGGCTTGCCCCCAAAACGCGCTTTGAATTCGATGAACTCATTGCCCAGCTTGAGCGAACTGGTGGCATCCATGCTGACATTCAGCACGATTTCATCACCTTGCACGTACTCACGCGGCACCTGCACCGTGTTGTCCACCTTCACCGCCACATAGGGTGTGAAGCCGTTTTCAGAGCACCAGTCGTACAAAGCACGAATCAAATAGGGCCGCGTGGAAGGCAATTCGGCGTCGCTGATCATGGTCTTGTCCACCGCGCTTACTTTCGCATGACCTTTTCAGAAGGCGTCAACGCCTCAATGTAGGCCGGGCGCGAAAAAATACGTTCGGCATATTTCAGCAAGGGTGCGGCGTTCTTGCTCAACTCGATGCCGTAGTAGTCCAAACGCCAAAGCAGAGGGGCAATCGCCACATCCAGCATAGAGAAGTTGTCACCCAACATGAACTTGTTCTTCAGAAACACAGGAGCCAATTGGGTCAAGCGGTCACGAATGTGCGAACGGGCTTTTTCCAAAGCTTTGTCATTGCCTTTGAGCGCACGATTTTCAAGTGTCAAAACATGTGTGAAAAGCTCTTTTTCGAAATTGAGCAAGAACAACCGCACGCGCGCGCGGTCCACCGGGTCACCGGGCATCAACTGGGGGTGTGGAAACCGCTCGTCAATGTACTCGTTGATGATGTTGGACTCGTACAAAATCAGGTCACGCTCCACCAAAATGGGCACCTGACCATACGGGTTCATGACATTGATGTCTTCCGGCTTGTTGTAAAGATCCACGTCGCGGATTTCAAAGTCCATGCCTTTTTCAAACAGCACGAAACGGCAGCGATGGGAAAATGGGCAAGTGGTTCCGGAATAAAGCACCATCATGGCGGGAGTCTCCTCAAAAAATCAAAAAGAGTGGGAGGCCTTAGCGACCCACCACTCCAAAGAACCCAGCTCGTGCCGGGCGAAAGATCAATTACTTGATGTCTTTCCAATACGCGGCATTCAAGCGCCAGGCGATGAAGGTAAAGAAGGTCAAGAAAATCAGAACCCAAACACCGATTTGAATGCGCGCGTTTTGAGCGGGCTCGGCCATCCATTGCATGTAGGCCACCAAATCGCCCACGGCCTGGTCGTATTGCAACGGGGTCATGGAGCCGGGCTTGACTTGTTGCCAGCCTTTGAATATCTGCACGGTATGCCCGTGCTCTTCTTTGCTTTCGAACACAGGCGCGCGCTCGCCTTGCAATTCCCACAGCGGGTTGGGCATGCCCACGTTGGGCATGGCCAAGTTGTTCCAGCCTGTGGGTTTGGCCGAATCGCGGTAGTACGTGCGCAAGTAGGTGTAAATGTAGTCAGCACCCGTGCCGCCGGGGCCTGAACGTGAACGGGCCATCAAAGTCAGGTCGGGTGGGTTTTTGCCAAACCAGTCTTTGGCCAAGACAGGGTCCATGGCCACTTTCATGTTGTCGCCCACGCGGTCTGTAGCGAACAACAAATTGTCCTTGATTTGCGGCTCGGTCAAACCAATGTCTTTCAGGCGGTTGTAACGCATGTAAGCCGCAGAGTGGCAATTCAAGCAGTAATTGACAAACAGCTTGGCACCGTTTTGCAACGCACCCAAGTCATTGGTTTTGTTGGGGGCTTTGTCCCAGGCGATGCCGCCGCCAGCGGCGTGGGCACCGGCGATCAGGCCGAGGGCCATCACAAAGCCCAGTGCGAGTTTCTTAAAAATGAACATGTTCTTGAATCTCCGCTGTCTCAGTGAGGCGTAAAGGTCACACGGTCTGGCACTGGCTTGGGTGTGCCCAGTTTGCTCCACCATGGCATCAACAAGAAGAAGCCGAAATAGAACAAAGAACCCACTTGCGACACGCGCTCACCGATGGGTGATGGAGGCTGCACACCCAAATAGCCCAAGATCAGGAAGTTGATGACGAAAGCGGCATACAAATATTTGTGCCAATCGGGACGGTAACGGATCGACTTGACCGGGCTGTAATCCAACCAAGGCAGGAAAAACATGATGATCACAGCACCACCCATCACCACCACGCCCCAAAACTTGGCATCGATGGCCAGCATCAAGGCCGACATCACCACCGCAGCGCCCACCACAGCGCCTTTGAGCAACGTGGGCAGTTTGCCTTTGGCCACGGCCAAGACCGCACCAACGACCACGCAAGCGATCAAGACGTACATCATCTCGCTGGTGATGGCACGCAGCATGGAGTAGTACGGTGTGAAGTACCAAACGGGCGCGATGTGCAAAGGCGTGGTCAGGGGATCGGCGGGGATGAAGTTGTTGTATTCGAGGAAATAGCCCCCGAGCTCGGGTGCGAAAAACACAATGGCGGTGAAAACCATCAAGAAGACGCTGACCGACAAAATATCATGGACGGTGTAATAAGGATGGAAAGGAATGCCATCCAAAGGATTGCCACGCGCGTCTTTGGGCGCATCGGCCGCTTTGATCTCCACGCCGTCAGGGTTGTTGGAGCCAACTTCGTGCAGCGCGATGATGTGCGCCACCACAAGGCCCAACAAGACCAAGGGGACAGCGATCACGTGGAAGCTGAAGAAACGGTTCAAAGTGGCGTCGCCCACCACAAAGTCACCACGGATCAGCAAAGCCAGATCAGGGCCAATGAAGGGAATGGCCGAGAACAGGTTCACGATCACCTGAGCGCCCCAATAGGACATTTGGCCCCAAGGCAGGAGGTAACCCATGAAGGCTTCGGCCATCAGGCACAAGAAGATGGCGCAACCGAAAATCCAGACCAGTTCGCGCGGCTTGCGGTAACTGCCATAAATCAAACCACGGAACATGTGCAGATAAACCACGATGAAGAACGCCGAAGCGCCGGTGGAGTGCATGTAACGGATCAGCCAGCCCCATGGCACATCGCGCATGATGTATTCCACCGAGGCGAACGCCAGCGCCGCATCCGGTTTGTAGTGCATGACCAAGAAAATGCCAGTCACGATCTGAATCACCAAGACCAACAGCGACAAGGCCCCGAACACATACCAGATGTTCAGGTTTTTGGACGCGTAGTACTCCGACAAATGGTCTTTGTACAGCTTGGACAGTGGGAAGCGGTTGTCCACCCAGTTGAGCATTTTTTCGCCAGCAGGGGCGTTGGGGGAGATTTCTTTGAATTGAGCCATGTTGTTCTCCATCAGGCCTTTTTGTCTTCGCCAATGATCAGCTTGGTCTCAGACAGGTACATGTGAGGCGGGACTTCAAGGTTGTCGGGCGCAGGCTTGTTCTTGAACACGCGGCCTGCCAGGTCGAAGGTCGAGCCGTGGCAAGCGCACAAGAAGCCACCGGTCCAATCATCGGGCAAAGAAGGCTGTGCGCCTGTGGTGAATTTGTCACCTGGCGAGCAACCCAAATGGGTGCAAATGCCCACCGCCACCATGATTTCGGGCTTGATGGAGCGGTGGCCATTTTTGGCGTATTCGGGGGTGGGATAGGTTTGGCGATCAGATGCGGGATCGGCCAACTGACCCTCGATTTTCTTGAGCGATTCAAGCTGTTCAGGCGAACGCTTCATGATCCAAACGGGTTTGCCTCGCCATTCAACGGTCATTTTCTCGCCAGGGTTGAGGGCGGAAATGTCCACTTCAACGGCGGCGCCTGCGGCCTTGGCACGTTCGGAAGGTTGGAAACTGCTGACGAAGGGGGTGGCCACAAAGCCAGCGCCTACGGCACCTGCGCAAGTGGAGGCAATCAGCCACGTCCGCTTGCTGCTGTCGACTGGGGTGTCACTCATAGAAGTCCTCTAGCGAGTCGTTATCAGGGTCAACCCGAGATTGTAGCGGAGTGAAACAAGCCCACGGCTTACAAGACTTCTTTCGACAAAGTTAAGGCACAATCGGCCTTCCTCAATTTACGAAAGGGTACTAAAAATGTCATTCACTCAAGAATTCAAAACCTTTATTTCAAAAGGCAACGTCATGGATTTGGCCGTTGGCGTGATCATCGGTGCCGCTTTTGGAAAAATCGTGGCTTCGCTGGTCGATGACCTGATCATGCCTTTGGTCAGCACCATCTTTGGCGGTCTGGATTTTTCCAACTACTTCGTGGCCTTGGCGGGTCAAACCGCAGGCTTGTCCTTGGTGGAAGCCAAAAAACCGGGGGCCGTGTTTGCCTATGGCAACTTCCTGACCGTGGCCCTGAACTTCGTCATTCTGGCTGTCATCATTTTCATCATGGTTCGCCAAGTCAACCGCATGCAAAGTGAGCAGCCTGCGGCACCCGCCGCGCCAGCCGTCACGCCAGAAGATGTTTTGCTGCTGCGTGAAATCCGTGACAGCTTGCAAAGCAAGTCTTGACCTCAAGCTGGGTCAGTGCACGCCACTGACCATTTGACGGGCCATGCGAATGGCATTGCGCATGCTGGCAGGGTCGGCCACACCAAGACCGGCCAAATCCATGGCCGTTCCATGGTCTGGGCTGGTCCTGATCAAGGGCAAGCCCAAGGTCACATTGACCCCCTGCTCCACCCCGAGGTACTTGACGGGTATCAAACCTTGGTCGTGGTACATCGCAATGACAACGTCAAATTCACGCCGGCCATCAGGCTGCTTGCGGGCCCGCATGAAAACCGTGTCCGGCGCAAAGGGGCCATGCACATCCATGCCCTCTTGCAGCGCCGTGGTCAGGGCCGGTTGTAAGACCTCTATTTCTTCTCGCCCAAACAAGCCGCCCTCCCCGGCATGCGGATTGACACCCGCCAGCGCCATGCGCGGGCGGCGACCCAAGATGCTGGTCAAGGCGGTGTTTGTGATGCGCAGGGTCTGCAAAACCCGCGCCACGGTGATGTGGTCCAACGCCTCCCGTAAAGACATGTGGATACTGACCAAGACGGTGCGCAACTCGTCGTTGGCCAGCATCATGCGCACCGGCATCTCACTCAAGGCAAGGCCCATGTGCAAAGCCGCTTGCGCCTGCAGCAACTCGGTGTGGCCTGGGTATTGGTCATAGGGCGCACCGGC